>DATDMW010000390.1:0-14297 GCA_036518595.1 Burkholderiales bacterium | reverse complement strand
GAGCCGCGGGGAGCTGTCGCGCCAGGAAGCGCTGCTTGCGCAGCTCGAGACGGCGCGCGCGACCCTCGACACCGGGCACCAGACCGCCCTCGACCAGGCGCAGGGGCTCGAGCGCGAGCTCTCGGCGCTCGAGGGACGGCTGCTCGCGCTGCAGAAGATCCAGAGCCAGGTCGAGGACGACGGCGACGTCCAGGAATGGCTCGAGCGCCACCAGCTCGTCTCGCGCCCGCGGCTGTGGCAGAAGATCCGCGTCGAGCCGGGCTGGGAGGCTGCGGTGGAATCGGCGCTGCGCGAGCGGCTGCACGCGCTCGACGCCGGTGACCTCGAAGGGCTCGAGCGGCTCGTCGCCGACCCGCCGCCGGCGAAGCTCAGCGCGTTCACGCCGGGCATTCCGACGGGGCTCGGGCGCGCCGACGGCCTGCGTCCGCTCGTGAGCATGGTCAAGGCCCTGGAGCCGCAGGTCGAGGGCGTGATGGACGAGTGGCTCGCGCCGTATTACGCGTTCGACGGCACCCCGCGCGCGGCCGACCGAGAGTCGCTTCCCGCCGGCGCGCTCCTGGTGAATCGCGAAGGACACCAGTTCAGCCGCTTCGGCGTGCGCTTCCACGCGCCCGATCCCGCCGACACCGGGATCCTCGCGCGCGAGCGCGAGATCGAGGCGCTGACGGCCGAGATCGCCGAAGGGCAGGGCCGCTCGCGCGCGGCGCGCGAGCACCTCGCCGCGCTGGACGCCTCGCTCGCCGAGCACGACGAAGGACTCGCCAAGCTGCGCGCGGCGGGCGCCGCGCTCGCGCAGCGCCAGCACGAGCGGCAGCTCGAGCACGTCAAGCTCACGCAGAGCCAGGAGCGCCATGCCGGGCGCAACCGCCAGATCGAGGGCGAGCTGGCCGAGATCGCCGCCCTGCGCGCCACGGAGGAAGCCGCGCGCACCGAGGCCGGCAACCGACTGACCCGGCTCGATGCGGATCTCGGGACGATCGGCGCGGCCGTGAACGCCGTCCGCGACGAACACGCGGCTGCCGGCGACCGTCTGTCGGAGCAGCGCGAGGCGCTGCAGCGGGCCGAGCGCGAAGTCCAGGAAGGGTCCTTTTCCGAGAGAGAATGTTCCAGTAAGATCAGTGAAATAGAGCGCTCTCTTGAAGTGATACGCGAGCAAAAATCCACCGCGGAGGCTTCCGCCCAGTCGATCGGCAGCGAGCTCTCGGGACTGAAGGACGACGCGCTGCGCGGCCAGCTCCAGCAGGCGCTCGAGGTCCGGGTCGCGAAGGAGCAGGCGCTCGGCGCCGCGCGGACCCGACAGGACGAGATCGCCGCCCGCCTGCGGCAGTGGGAGGAGGCGCGCGCGGCGTGCGAGCAGAAGCTCCAGCCCCTGCGCGACCGCATCGCCGAGCTGCGGCTGAAGGAGCAGGCCGCGCACATCGCCGTCGACCAGTTCGCGCAGCAGCTCGTCGAGGCGGGTGCCGACGTCGAGGCGCTCTCCGGCTCGCTGAAGGAGGGGCAGAAGGCCGCGCCGCTGCAGGGCGAGATCACGCGGCTCACGAACGCCATCACCGAGCTCGGCGCCATCAACATGGCCGCGCTCGAGGAGCTCTCGACCAGCCAGGAGCGCAAGCAGTTTCTCGATGCGCAGGCGGCCGACCTCGCCACCGCGCTCGAGACCCTCGAAAACGCCATCCGAAAGATCGACCGCGAGACGCGCGACTTGCTGCAAAGCACGTTCGACACCGTCAACCGGCATTTCGGCGAGATGTTCCCGGTGCTCTTTGGCGGCGGCGAATCGAAGCTCGTCATGACGGGCGAGGAGATCCTCGACTGCGGCGTGCAGGTGATCGCGCGCCCGCCCGGCAAGCGCAACACCAGCATCCATCTGCTCTCGGGCGGGGAGAAGGCGCTGACCGCGATCGCGCTCGTGTTCTCCTTCTTCCAGCTGAACCCGGCGCCCTTCTGTCTGCTCGACGAGGTCGACGCGCCGCTGGACGACAGCAACACCTTGCGCTTCTGCGACCTGGTCAAGAAGATGTCCCGGCAGACGCAGTTCCTGTTCATCAGCCACAACAAGATCACCATGGAGATGGCCAACCAGCTCGTCGGCGTGACGATGCAGGAGCAGGGCGTGTCGCGCGTGGTGGCGGTCGACATCGGTGAAGCGCTGAAGCTGAGGGAAGAGCGCGAGGCGGCCTGAGCGTCATGAGCGACCTGCAGCTCGCGCTGTTGGCGGCCGGTGTGGCGGGAGTGGCCGCGGTGCTCGCCTACAACAAGTGGCAGGAGCTGCAGTATCGGCGCCGCGCCGAGGCGATCTTCCGCGCCGAGCGCGAGGACGTCCTGCTGCGCGCGGCCGTCGCCGAACCCGCCGCGGATCGCGCCGAGCCCTTCGTTCCACCTCCGCACGCTCCGGCGGCGGAGAACGAGCCCGCCCGCTCGGCCGCGGCTCCGGCCGTGCTGTCCGAGACGCTCGACTGCATCGTCACCCTCGAGTCGCCCGAAGGGCTTGCCGGCGACGCTGTGCTCGCAGCGGTCGACGGCGTCCGCCACCGCTGCTCCAAGGCTGTCGCCTGGGAAGGACTCGACGAAGAAGCGTCCCGCTGGCAGCCTTTGCGCGCCGACCGCGGGTACTCGACGCTGCGCGCGGGGCTGCAGCTCGTGGATCGCCGCGGCGCGGTGACCGCCGACGAGCTCGAGACGTTCACCTCGGGCGTGCACGACGCCGCCGCCGGCCTCGGCGCGCGGGCGCAACTCCCCGACACCCGGGCCGCGCTCGCGCGGGCCGCGGACCTCGACCGCTTCAGCGGCGACGTCGATATCTGCATCGCGCTCAACGTCGTGAGCGCCGCGGCCGCATTCCCGGGCGCCCGGATACGCGCGCTCGCCGAGGCCGCCGGCCTCGCCCTCGAGCCCGACGGCGCGTTCCGCCGCCGCGACGGATCCGGGCGGCTGCTGTACGAGCTCGCGAACCTCGAGCCGCTCGCGTTCGATGCCGATAGCCTGAAGGCGCTGACCACGCGCGGCCTCGCGCTGCAGCTCGACGTGCCGCGCGCCCCCGGCGGCGAGCGCACGTTCGTGCAGTTCGCCGACTTCGCGCAGCAGCTCGCACGCGCGCTCGGCGCCAACATCGTCGACGACAACCGCAAGGCGCTGGGGGCGCCCGCGTTCGACGCGATACGCACCCAGCTCAAAGGTGTGTACAAGGCCATGGAGTCCCGCGGGATCGAGGCGGGCGGCGCGCTCGCGCTGCGGCTGTTCTCCTGACACGGCGATGGCGGTACCGCGGAAGGTCCAGCAGCGCGCGGCCGCGCTGCGCGCCGAGATCGAGAAGCACAACTACCGCTATTACGTGCTCGACGACCCCGAGATCGGCGACGCCGACTACGACCGGCTGTTCGGCGAGCTTCAGGCGCTGGAGCGCGAGCACCCGGAGCTCGCCACGCCCGACTCGCCGACGCAGCGCGTCGGCGGACAGCCGCTCGCGGGCTTCGCGCCCGTGACTCACGGGACGCCCATGCTGTCGCTCAACAACGCGTTCTCGGAGGACGACGTGCTCGCCTTCGACCGGCGCGCGCGCGAGGCGCTCGGCGTCGAAACGATCGAGTACTCCGCGGAGCCCAAGTTCGACGGCCTGGCGATCAGCCTGCGATATGAGAACGGCGCGTTCGTGCAGGGCGCGACGCGGGGAGACGGCACCACCGGGGAGGACGTGACGGCCAACCTGCGCACGGTCCGCAGCGTTCCGCTGCGGCTTCGCGGCCGGGCGCCCGGGCGGCTCGACGTGCGCGGCGAGGTGGTGATGCTCAAGCGCGACTTCGAAGCCTTGAACGAGCGCCAGCGCGCGGCGGGCGAGAAGGAGTACGTCAACCCGCGCAACTCCGCGGCGGGAGCGCTGAGGCAGCTCGACCCGCGCATGACGGCCGCGCGCCCGCTGCGCTTCTACGGCTACGGAATCGGCGCCGCCGAGCAGCTGCCCGGGGCGAAGACGCACGCCGAAGTGCTCGAGCGCCTCGCCGATGCGGGCGTGCCGGTCAGCGCCGAGCGCAGGGTCGTGCGCGGCGCCGACGGCGTGCTCGCGTTCTACGCGTCCCTGCAGTCGCGCCGCGCCGGGCTGCCCTACGAGATCGACGGCGTGGTGTACAAGGTGAACTCGATCGAGCAGCAGGCGCGGCTCGGCTTCGTCTCGCGCGCGCCGCGCTTTGCCGTCGCGCACAAGTTCCCGGCCGAGGAGGCCACCACCGAGATCGCCGGCATCGAGGTGAACGTGGGACGCACGGGCGCGCTCACGCCGGTCGCGAAGCTCAAGCCCGTGTTCGTCGGCGGCGTCACGGTGACGAACGCGACGCTGCACAACGAGGACGAGATGCGCCGCAAGGACGTGCGCATCGGCGACACCGTGGTGGTCCGGCGCGCGGGCGACGTCATTCCGGAGATCGTGCGCGTGCTGCCCGAGAAGCGCCCGGCCGGCGCCGAGCTCTTCCAGATGCCCGCCCGCTGCCCGGTGTGCGGCTCGAGCGTGGTGCGCCTGCCCGACGAGGCGGTGGCGAGATGCTCGGGCGGGCTGTTCTGCGCGGCGCAGCGCAAGCAGGCGCTGCTGCATTTCGCGTCGCGGCGGGCGATGGACATCGAGGGCCTGGGCGAGAAGCTGGTTGACCAGCTGGTCGAGCATGGCATCGTGAGGACCCCGGCCGACCTGTACCGGCTCGGCGTGGCGAGCCTCGCCGAGCTCGAGCGCATGGCCGACAAATCGGCGCAAAATGTGGTGGCGGCGATCGACCGGTCGCGGCAGACGACGCTGCCGCGCTTCGTGTACGCGCTCGGGATCCGCAACGTCGGCGAGGCGACCGCGGCCGACCTGGCGCGCCATTTCGGAGGGCTCGACCGGCTGATGGACGCGAGCGAGGAAGAGCTGCAGCAGGTCCGGGACGTCGGCCCGGTGGTCGCGATGTCGGCGCGGCGATTTTTCTCCGAGCGGCACAACCGCGAGGTGATCGAGCAGCTGCGTGCCGGCGGGGTGCGCTGGGACGAGCACGCGCCGCAGGCGGCGCCCGCGGGCGCGCTCGCCGGGAAGACGTTCGTGCTCACGGGCACGCTGCCCTCGCTGTCGCGCGACGACGCGAAGGCGCTGATCGAGTCGCGCGGCGGCAAGGTCGCGGGCTCGGTGTCCGCGAAGACGAACTTCGTGGTCGCGGGCGACGACCCGGGCAGCAAGCTCGAGAAGGCGCGCAGCCTCGGCGTCGCCGTCCTCGACGAGCAGGGGCTCATGAAGCTGGTGGAAGGAGCGAAAGCGTGAAGGTGACCAAAGCCGTATTTCCCGTCGCGGGCATGGGCAGCCGCTTCCTGCCGGCGACCAAGGCGAGCCCGAAGGAAATGATGCCCATCGTCGACAAGCCGCTCATCCAGTACGCCTTCGAGGAGGCAGCCGCGGCCGGGATCACGGACATGATCTTCATCACCGGTCGCAACAAGCGCGCGATCGAGGATCACTTCGACAAGGCCTACGAGCTCGAGGCCGAGCTCGCCGCGCGCGGCAAGAGCGAGCTCCTCGAGAGCGTGCGCGAGGTGATCCCGAAGTCGGTCAACTGCATCTACATCCGCCAGGCCGAGCCGCTCGGGCTGGGGCACGCGGTGCTGTGCGCGCGCAGCGTGGTCGGCGACCAGCCTTTCGCCGTGCTGCTCGCCGACGACCTCATCGACGCGAAGCGGCCGGTGATCGGGCAGATGGCCGACCTCTATGCCAAGGACCCGTACTCGATCCTCGGGGTGCAGGAGATCCCGCGCGAGCAGACCGATCAGTACGGCATAGTCGCCGTGGAACCGCGCTCGGGGGATCTCGCGCGCATCACCGCCATCGTCGAAAAGCCGAAGCCGCAGGCCGCGCCTTCGACGCTGGCGGTCGTGGGGCGCTATATCCTCTCGCCGCGCATCTTCGGTCATCTGCAGAAGCTCCAGGTCGGCGCCGGCGGCGAGATCCAGCTGACCGACGCGATCGCGGGGCTGCTCGCCGAGGAGAAGGTGATGGCGTACCGGTTCGAAGGTCGCCGCTACGATTGCGGCTCCAAGCTCGGCTACCTCCAGGCAACCGTGGATTTCGGCACCCGGCACCCGGAAGTCGGGAATGCCTTCGTGTCGTTCCTGCAGTCGCGGTAAGGCGCCCGCGAGCGGGTATACTCGCGCGTCCGCCATGATGCCGCCCCAACAGGCCTGGAGCGTTCTCGACTCGGCCGATCTCCTCTGCAGCGAAGCGCAGGTGCGCGCCGCGATCGTGCGCATGGCGGATGAGATCACGGAGGAGCTCGAGGCCCGCTACCCGCTCGTGCTCGCGGTGATGGGCGGGTCCGTGTTCTTCGCCGGCAATCTGCTGCCGCTGCTGCGCTTCCCGCTCGAGTTCGACTACATCCACGCGTCGCGCTACGGCGACGCCACCACCGGCGGCCGCATCGTCTGGAAAGTCGAGCCCGGCGACAACGTGCGCGGACGGGCCGTGCTGGTGCTCGACGATATCCTCGACGGCGGGCAGACGCTGGCCGCCATCCGCGAGCGCATCATGGCCGGCGGCGCGAGCGCCTTCTACTGCGCCGTGCTCACCGAGAAGGACCTCGGCGCGCGCAAGCCGATCGAGGCGAATTTCGTCGGCCTGCGCCTGCCGAACCGCTACGTCTTCGGCTGCGGGATGGACGTCTCGGGGGCCTGGCGCAACCTGCCCGCGATCTACGCGGTCAAAGGTTCCTGAGGAATGCTCGCGGTCATCGGCGGCACGGGCCTGTCGCAGCTCGCCAGCCTGGAGCGCCCGCGGCGCCAGCTCGTGAGGACGCCATACGGCGAGCCGTCCGGCCCGCTCACGTTCGGGACCCTGGGCGCCACCGAAGTGGTGTTCCTCGCACGCCACGGCTATGGACACACGCTGCCTCCGCACCAGGTCAACTACCGCGCCAACCTCTGGGCACTGCGCGATCAGGGCGTCGACGAGATCATCTCGGTGGCCTCGGTCGGCGGCATCCGCGCGGGCCTGGAGCCCGGGGACCTGGTCGTGCCGGATCAGATCATCGATTACACCAGCGGGCGCCGAAACACCTTCTTCGAGGACGGAGCGCCCGTGACGCACATCGATTTTACCGAGCCGTACACGCCGGCGCTGCGCCGCCGGCTGCTCGAGGCCGCCGCGGCGTGCGGCGAGAAGGCCGCCGACGGCGCGGTGTACGCGGCGACGCAGGGCCCGCGCCTCGAGACCGCGGCCGAGATCGACCGCCTGGAGCGCGACGGCGCGGACCTCGTCGGCATGACCGGCATGCCCGAGGCCGCGCTCGCGCGCGAGCTCGATCTCGCGTACGCGGCGCTCGCGGTCGTCGTCAACCACGCCGCGGGCCGGGGCGACAGCGCCCGCGGCATACGCCTGCGCGCGATCGAGGAGGTCATGGCCGACGCCATGCGGCGCGTGCAGCGCGTCATCGAGACGGCGGCGGCGCGATGATCCGGCCCGTGCTCAGGATGGGCGACCCGCGCCTGCTCGAGCGCTCGCGCGAGGTCGAAGCCTTTGGCACGGCCGAGCTGCGCGAGCTGATCGCCGACATGCGCGAAACCATGGCGCATCTCAACGGCGCCGGGCTCGCCGCGCCGCAGATCGGCGTGCCGCAGCGGGTCGTGATCTTCGGCGTGAAGGCGAACCCGCGCTACCCGGACGCCGAGGAGGTCCCCGACACCGTGCTCATCAACCCGGTCGTCAAGCCGGTCGGCCGCGAGATGGAGGAGGGCTGGGAAGGCTGCCTGTCGGTACCCGGCATGCGCGGCGTCGTGCCGCGCTACCGCACGATCCGCTATACCGGCTTCGACGCCCTCGGCGAGCCGATCGACCGAACGGTCGAGGGCTTCCACGCGCGCGTGGTGCAGCACGAGTGCGATCACCTGGACGGGATCCTCTATCCCATGCGCATCCAGGACTTCTCGCAGTTCGGGTTCGTCGACGTGCTGTTCCCGGGGCAGGACGTCGTCGACGAGTAATCAGGACTGCAGCGCCTCGAGCAGATCGGTCTCGAGCTGCAGCACGGTCTTCGGATTCGAAAGCGCGGAGCCCGAGACCACGAACACGTCCTCGGCGCGCTCGCCCAGCGTCACGATCTTCGCGGTGTGGAGATCGATGCGGTACTTCCCCAGGACTCGCGCCACCGCGTAGAGCAGGCCGGGCCGGTCGCCCGCGGTGACCGCGAGCGAGTGGTAGTGCGCGCGCTCGTCCGGCACGATGTGCACCTCGGGCGCGATCGGGAAGTGCTTCACGCGGCGCGACACGCGTCCGGTGATCGGCGCGGGCAGCTCGTGCTCGCGCGCGAGCCAGTCGGCGAGCTCGCTCTCGATCAGCGCGATCATGTCGCGGTAGTGGGCGCCGCTGCCGGTGTCCATCACCTGGAAGGTGTCGAGCGCGTAGCCGTTGCGCGTGGTGTAGATCTTGGCGTCGGCGATGTTGAACTGGATCGAGCCGAAATATCCGCAGATGCGCGCGAACAGGTTCGGCTGGTCGACGACGTAGATCATCACCTGCAGCCCTTCGCCGGCCGGCGACAGCCGTGCCTTCACCACCGGCTTGTCGCCGTCGACGCGGTAGTGCAGCGTGCGCGTGTGCCAGGCGATCTCCTGCGCGTCGTGGCGCAGGAAGTAGGGCACGTCGAGGCTCTTCCACAGCGCGTCCTGGACGGTGTCGGAGAGCGCGTACAGCCGCAGCAGGCGCTTGGCCTCCTCCTGCTTGTCGTGGATGTACTGGTCGGCCTCGAAGCTCCCGCCGCGGAGCAGGCGCTGAGTCAGCCGAAACAGGTCCTCAAGGAGCTTGCCCTTCCACGCGTTCCACACCTTGGGGCTGGTGCCGCGGATGTCGGCGACCGTGAGCAGGTAGAGCGCCACCAGGCGCCGCTCGGTTTTCACCACGTCGGCGAAGGCGCGCACGGTGTCCGGATCGCCGAGGTCCTGCTTCTGCGCGACCGACGACATCGTCAGGTGGCTCTCGACCAGGAACTCGACCAGCTCGGCATCCTCGCCGGCGATGCCGTGGTCCCGGCAGAAGCGGCGCGCCTCGGTCTTCCCGAGCTTTGAATGGTCCCCGCCGCGGCCCTTGGCGATGTCGTGGAACAGCGCCGCGACGTAGAGCAGCCAGTGGCGCTCGAAGCCCGCGATCAGCCGGCTGCAAAGGGGATACTCGTGCGCGAACTCGAGCATCGTGAACCGGCGCACGTTGCGCACCACCTGCAGGATGTGCTGATCGACCGTGTAGACATGGAACAGGTCGTGCTGCATCTGTCCGACGATGCGCCGGAACGCGGGGAGATAGCGCCCCAGGATCCCGTACTGGTTCATTCGCCGGAACTCGTGGACGATGCCCCGCGGCTGCTGCAGCAGCTCGAGGAAAGTCGCGCGATTCCGGGGATCCGCGCGAAAGCGGGCGTCGATCCGGTCGCGCGCGCGCCACAGCGCGCGCAGCGTCTGCGCGGTCATGCCTTTCAGCTCCGAGCGCTTCTGCATCACGAGAAAGCTCTCGAGGATCGCGTCGGGGTGACGCGCGAAGAGGTCCTCGCCGCGCGCGTCGAGCAGCTCGCCCACGCGCCGGAAGCGCTCGTCGATGATCTCGACGTCGGACTCGCGCGACGGGAAGATCTCGGCGCCCAGGTTCTGCAGCAGGATGGTGTTCAGCTGCGTGACCGTCTTCGCCGTGCGGAAGTAGCGCTGCATCAGCTCCTCGCTCGCGCGGCGGTGCGCGGTCGCCGCGATGCCCATACTGCGCGCGACCGCTTCCTGGTAGTCGAACAGGAGCCGGTCCTCGCGCCGGTCGGTGGCGTAGTGCAGGCGCACGCGCACCTGCTGCAGGAACCTCTGGTCGCGCTTCGCCTGGCGCGCCTCCGCCGTCGTGATCAGGCCGCGGCGCGCGAGCTCGCTCCAGTCGCGGCCGAGCGCGGCCGCACGGCTGATCCACAGGATGACCTGCAGGTCGCGCAGCCCGCCAGGCGCCTCCTTGACGTTCGGCTCGAGGCTGTACGGGCTGTCGGCGTACTTGGTGTGGCGTTGCTCCTGCTCGAGGCGCTTCGCCTTGAAAAACACCGGCGTCTGGAGGGCGGCGCGCGCCGCGTCCTCGAAGTCGCGGAACAGGCCGGCGCCGCCCGCGAGGCGGCGCGCCTCGAGCATGCTCGTACGCACGGTGATGTCCTTGGCCGCCTCCTCGACGCAGTCGCGGACGGTGCGCACGCTGTGCCCCGTCTCGAGGCCCGAGTCCCAGAGGACGCCGATGAACTCCTCGACCTTCGCCGCGTCCCCGGGCGAAGGGTCGCCCGGGAGCAGCACCAGGATGTCGACGTCCGAATGCGGAAACAGCTCGCCGCGCCCGTAACCGCCGACGGCGAGCAGCGCGAACCCCGCGGGCATGTCGAGGCGCGTCCACAGGTCGCGCAGGACGCCGTCGACCAGCCGGCAGTGGCCGCGCAGCAGGGCGGCCGGGTCGCCGCTCGCCTCGAAGCGCTCGCGCAGCGCCGCGCGCCCGGTCGCCAGGTTGCCCTTCAGCGCGGCGAGGTCGACGCGGGGGGCGGGACGGACCGCCGGGGCGAGCGCCGTCACGAAGGCGGAGGCGGCGGAGGCGATCCCGGGGAGAGCGTCAGGACCTCGTAGCCCTCCGGCGTGACGAGCACCGTGTGCTCCCATTGCGCGGATAGGCTGTGGTCCTTGGTGACGATGGTCCAGCCGTCGGCCAGCTCCCGGATCGCGGCCTTGCCGGCGTTGATCATCGGCTCGATGGTGAAGATCATGCCCGGCTCGAGCCTCACGCCCGCGCCCGCGCGGCCGTAGTGGAGGACCTGGGGCTCCTCGTGGAATTTGCGCCCGATGCCGTGCCCGCAGAACTCGCGCACGACGCTGTAGCCGTGCGACTCGGCGTTGTGCTGGATCGCCGAGCCGATATCGCCGAGATGCGCCCCCGGTCGCACGCTGCGGATCCCGAGCCACATGCACTCGTAGGTGACCTCGCACAGGCGCCGCGCCTGGATGCTGGGCTCGCCCACGTAGAACATGCGGCTCGTGTCGCCGTGCCAGCCGTCCTTGATGACGGTGATGTCGAGGTTCAGGATGTCGCCCGCCTTGAGCACGCGGTCGCCCGGCACCCCATGGCACACCTGGTGGTTCACCGACGCGCAGATGGCCTTCGGAAACGGCTTGTATCCGGGGGGCGCGTAGTTCAGCGGCGCGGGCACGGTCTTCTGCTCGTCGACCATGTACTCGTGGCAGAGACGGTCGAGCTCGCCGGTCGTGATGCCCGGACGCACGTGCGGGGTGATGAAGTCGAGCACGTCGGCCGCGAGGCGGCCTGCGACGCGCATCTTCTGGATGTCTTCGGTCGTCTTGAGCTGGATCGCCATGCGGTTACGCGCGTCGCCGGCAGGGACGTCGTAGTCGTTTCGCATCTCCCGGATAATACTCTGTTTGCACAGGAAAAACTTGATCGCCCTCGACGGGCCGTGATATCATCGTCGTCTGGCCGAGCTTTGGACTCGGCTAAATTTTTGCCGTTCCCCCGTTAGGGTGCCCCGCGGTCCTCGACCAAAGGGTTATTGGGTCGGAGCGGCTCTCGATCAACCCTAACCGGAGCGTTCATGTCGACCACGATGCGTCAGATGCTGGAAGCGGGCGTGCATTTCGGCCACCAGACCCGCTACTGGAACCCGAAGATGGCTCCCTTCATCTTCGGCCACCGCAACAAGATCCACATCATCAACCTGGAAAAGACGATGGTCCAGTTCCAGGAAGCGATGAAATTCGTCCGCCAGCTGTCGTCGAACAAGGGCACGATCCTGTTCGTCGGCACCAAGCGCCAGGCGCGCGAAATCATGCGCGAGGAGGCCGAGCGTGCCGGCATGCCGTACGTCGACCATCGCTGGCTCGGCGGCATGCTGACGAACTTCAAGACGATCAAGCAGTCGATCAAGCGTCTCAAGGAAATGGACGCGGCGGTGCAGGACGGCAGCGTGGACCGGATGTCCAAGAAGGAGGCGCTGCACTTCCAGCGCGAGATGGAGAAGCTCCAGCGCAGCCTCGGCGGCATCAAGCAGCTCGACAGCCTGCCCGACGCGCTGTTCGTGGTCGACGTCGGCTACCAGAAGGGCGCGGTCGCGGAAGCGAAGAAGCTCGGCGTCCCGGTGATCGGCGTCGTGGACACCAACCATTCGCCCGACGGCGTCGCGTACGTGATCCCCGGCAACGACGATTCCAGCCGCGCGATCCGGCTCTACGCCCGAGGGGTCGCGGACGCGGTGCTCGAAGGCCGCAGCCAGTCGCTGCAGGAGATCGTGGGCGCGACCTCCGACGAGTTCGTCGAGGTCGAGGAAGCGGAAGGCAAGGCGGGATAAGGCGGCCGGCGGCTTCCACACAAAAAGGGGCGGCAGCCCCTTTTTTTGAACCTGAAGTTTGTAACGGAGTATTACCGAAATGGCGGAAATCACAGCAGGCATGGTCCGCGCGCTGCGCGACAAGACCGACGCCCCGATGATGGAATGCAAGAAGGCGCTCGCGGAAGCGAGCGGCGACCTGGACAAGGCCGAGGAGATCCTCCGGATCAAGCTGGGGAACAAGGCGTCGAAGGCCGCCTCGCGCGTCGCCGCGGAAGGCATCGTCGCGATCGCCCTGTCGGGCGACGCGAAGGCCGGCGCGATCGTCGAAGTGAACTGCGAGACCGACTTCGTCGCCAAGAACGACGACTTCATCGCGCTCGCGAACGGGCTGGCGAAGCTGGTGCTCGAGAAGAAGCCCGCGGACGTGGCGGCGCTTTCGGCGCTGCCGTACCAGGGGTCGACGGTCGAGGAAGTGCGCAAAGCCCTGGTCGGAAAGATCGGCGAGAACCTGAGCGTCCGTCGCTTCGCGCGGCTCGACGCCAAGGGCAGAATCGCGCAATACGTCCACGGCGGCTCGAAGATCGGTGTCATGGTCGACGTGACGGGCGGCGACGAGCAGCTCGCGAAGGACCTGTCGATGCACATCGCCGCGGCGAAACCCCTGGCTCTTTCCAAAGACCAGGTGCCCGCCGACCTCGTGAAGAAGGAGCGTGACATCGCAACGGCCAAGGCGATCGAGGACGGCAAGCCGGCCGATCTCGTCCCGAAGATCGCCGAAGGGGCGGTCCAGAAGTTTTTCAAGACGGTGACGCTTTTGGGACAGGGCTTCGTCAAGGATGAAAAGCAGTCCATCGAAGCGTTGCTGAAGTCCAAGGGCGCCGCGGTGGGCGGTTTCGTGCTCTACGTGGTCGGTGAAGGGATCGAAAAAAAAAGCAGTGACTTCGCCGCCGAAGTAGCGGCGCAAGCCAAGCAGGCGGAGAAGGCACACTAAAGTCATGCCCGAGCAGGCCAAATTCAAGCGCGTGCTGCTGAAGCTTAGCGGCGAGGCGCTGATGGGCGAGGATGCCTACGGCATCAACCGCGCCACGATCGAGCGCATCGTCAGCGAGATCGGGCAGGTGGCGGCGCTCGGCCTGGAGCTCGGCGTGGTGATCGGCGGCGGCAACATCTTCCGGGGCGTGGCCCCCGGGGCGCAGGGCATGGACCGCGCGACCGCCGACTACATCGGCATGATGGCGACGATCATGAACGCGCTGGCGCTGCAGGACGCGATGCGCCAGGCGGGACTCAACGCCCGCGTGCAGTCGGCGCTCAACATCGAGGCGGTGGTCGAGCCTTACATCCGCAACAAGGCGATCCGCTACCTCGAGGAGGGCAAGATCGTCATCTTCGCCGCGGGGACCGGAAACCCGTTCTTCACCACCGACACGGCAGCGGCGCTGCGCGGCACCGAGATCGGCGCCGAGATGGTGCTGAAGGCGACCAAGGTCGACGGCGTGTATACGGCGGACCCGAAGCGCCACCCGGACGCGAAGCGCTACGACAAGGTCAGCTTCGACGAGGCGATGATCAAGCACCTCGAGGTGATGGACGCGACCGCATTCGCGCTGTGCCGCGACCAGAAGCTGCCGATCACGGTGTTCAGCATCTACAAGCCGGGGGCGATGAAGCGCATCGTCACCGGCGAAAAAGAGGGCACGCTGGTTTACTATTGAGCTGGAGGCGCCATGGCGACGACCCTTGCGGATGTGAGAAAAACTGCGGAGCAGAAGATGCAGAAGTCCCTCGATGCGCTCAAGGCCGACCTCGCCAAGGTGCGGACCGGGCGCGCGCACGCGGGCATCCTCGACCACGTGATGGTCGACTACTACGGCAGCGCCATGCCGATCCCCAAGGTCGCGAACGTTGCGCTGGTCGACGCGCGCACCATCGGCATCACGCCCTGGGAGAAGAAGATGGTGCACG
>DATDMW010000389.1:0-9030 GCA_036518595.1 Burkholderiales bacterium | reverse complement strand
TAGCCCTGGCGCACGTCCTCGGCGACCCGCTCCGGATCGCGCTCGAACGGCGCTCCGAACCCGCCGCCGCCGCCCGCGCGCAGGGTGAAGGCGTCGCCTTTCTGGAGCCTTTGCGTCAGCACCTTGCCGTTCGGCAGATCGGTCTTCTCGACGCCGCCCAGGCGCAGCGTCACCTGGTTGCCCGCGCCCGCGAGCCCGCCCTCCAGGCCCCACGGCGGGCAGTGCATGCGGTCGACCTGCACGTTCATCACGATGGTCGAGCGCGCGCGCACGACCTGCTCGGTGCCGAGGCCGCCGCGGTGGCGGCCCGCGCCGCCCGAGTCCTCGCGCAGGGCATGCCGCTCGAACAGCAGCGGGAACTTCGCCTCCATCTGCTCGATCGGGTGATTGTGCGTGTCGCCGTCGTTCAGGCACACGGTCGCGCTGACGCCGTCCTCGTCGTGCTTCGCGCCCCAGCCGCCGCCCGAGGGTCCGACGCCGCCGAGGAAGAAGCGCCCGTCCTTCGGCGAGATGCCGTTGATCAGGCACACGAGCAGGTCGGCGTGGTGCGCGGCGATCACGCGCCGCGGCACCGCCTGCGACATCGCCTTGAACAGCGTGTCGACCACCGTCATCGGGAACGTCATCCACCAGCGCATCGCCGCGGGCTTGACCGCGGTCACGACCGTGCCCGGCGCGAGCTTCACCTCGAGCGGCCGGAAGCTGCCCTCGTTGATCGGGTAGTCGGTGGGCGAGGTGAGGCACTTGTACGCGACCTGCGCGCACGAGTAGCCGGTCGTCATCCCCGAGTTGAAGAAGCCGCGCACCTGCGGGGCGACCTCGGTGAGATCGATCGTCATCGTGTCGCGCTTCTTCACCACGCGCACCTTGATCGGGATGCGCTTGCCGATCTCGACGCCGTCGTCGTCCATGTACGACTCGGCCTCGTACGTGCCGTCGGGGATCGTGCGCGTGCGCGCGCGCGCCGAGGCCTCCGACTGCGCCATGATGTTGCGGATCGCGTCGAGCACCGGCTCGCGCCCGTAGCGCTCGAGCAGCTCGAGGAAGCGCCGCTCGCCGGTGGTGATCGCGGTGATCTGCGCCCGCAGGTCGCCCATCGCGCGCTCGGGGATGCGCACGTTGGTGCGGATGATGTCGACCAGGTCGCGGTTCACGACGCCGCGCTTGCGGTACTTCACGATCGGGATCTGCAGGCCCTCGGAGTAGATGTCCGTCGTCACGCCGCCGAGCAGCCCGCCGACGTCGGGCCAGTGCGCCATGCAGCACGCGAAGCCCGAGAGCTTCCCGCGGTGGAAGATCGGCAGCGTGAAGGTGAAGTGGTGCAGGTGCGAGCCGGTGATGTACGCGTCGTTCGTGACGAGGATGTCGCCCGGGTGGATGCCCTCGCCGGTGCCTTCGGGCCCGAAGTGGCGCAGCTTCGCCTTCACCGTCTCGGCCATCCCGCGGATGAAGCTCGGCAGCCCGAGCCCGATCGACACCGTCTCGCCCTCGGCCGTATACAGGCCGACGGTGAAGTCGAGCGCCTCGTAGATGATCATGTTGTACGCGGTGCGCATGAGGTTGGTCTTCATCTCCTCGGTCACCGCGATGACGCCGTTGCGCACGATCTCGGTCAGGACCGCGTCGGCTTTCGCTTTGGCGCGTCTCACGACCTTCGCCCCACTTCGATATCGAGATTGCCGAACTCGTCGACGCGCAGCCGGTCGCCCGGAAGCAGGACGGTCGTCGACGCTTCCTCCTCGATGAGCGCGGGACCGGGGATGCGGTTCCCGGCGCGCAGCGACTCCCGGTCGTACATCGGCGTCATGACCGCCTTTCCGGCTTCGGCGAAGTAGACCCGCCTTCTCGCGCGCGGGCGCGCCGGGCCGCCGCGCGCGATGCGCTCGGGCGCGGGCTTCTTCATCAGGCCCGAGACCGAGACGCGCAGGCTCACGATCTCGGCGCGCTCGCCGGGCGCGTTCGTGCCGTAGCGGCGCAGGTGCTCGGCGTCGAACAGCCTTTTCACCGCTTCCCGGTCTCGCGAAGACAGCACCCGCGAGGGAAGCTCGACCGTCACCGGGTGCTCCTGCCCCACGTAGCGCATGTCGACCGCGTGCGCGACGGCGACGCGGCCGGCACGCACGCGGCTCTGCTCGAGCGCGGCCTTGCCCTCGGCGGCGAGCGCGGCGAACGCGTCCGCGATCTCCTCGAAGCGCAGGTCGTCGAGCCGCATGAACCAGGTCCGCACCCGGTCGTAGCGGAGGTCCGCGTGCAGCATGCCGAAGGCGCAGAAATGGCCGGGCGAGCGCGGGACGATCACGCGCCCCATGCCGATCTCGCGCGCGATCGCGCTCGCATGGAGCGGCCCCGCGCCGCCGTACGCGATGAGCGGGAACGCGGCCGCGTCGAGGCCGCGGTCGGTCGAGACGCCCTTCACCGCGTACGACATCGCCGTCACCGCGATGCGCAGGATGCCTTCGGCGGCGCGCGCGGGCGGCATCCCGAGCGGGCGCGCGACGTGCTCGGCGAGCGCCCGCTCGGCGGCCGCGGCGTCGAGCCGCATGCGCCCGCCGAGGAAGTGCTCCGGGTCCAGACGCCCGAGCACGAGGTTGGCGTCGGTCACCGTCGGCCGCGTGCCGCCGCGCGCGTAGCACGCGGGCCCGGGCTCGGCGCCCGCGCTCTGCGGGCCGACGCGCAGCGCGCCGGTCGCGTCGACGGCGGCGATGCTGCCGCCGCCCGTTCCCACCTCCGAGATGTCGATCATCGGGATCTGCACCGGCAGCGCCTGCGCGTAGCCGCCGACGAGCGCGCTCGCGCGCGTCAGCGCCTCGCCGCGGTAAATCACGCCCGCCTTCGCGGTCGTGCCGCCCATGTCGAACGCGACCGCGTTCTCGAGGCCGAGCGCGCGGCACAGCGCACGCGCGCCGATCACGCCCGCCGCCGGGCCGGACTCGAGCATGCGGATGCACTGCTCCTCGGCCTGCCGCGACTCGTACAGCCCGCCGGTCGACTGCACGAGCAGGAACCGGCCCGCGAAGCCTTCCGCGGCGATGTGCGCGTCGATGCCGCGCACGTACTCGCGCACGCGCGGGCCGATGTAGGCGTTGGCGGCGGCGGTCGAGCAGCGCTCGAACTCGCGGTACTCGCCCGAGAGCTCGTGCGAGGCGGTGACGAACGCGCGCGGCAGCCGCCGCTGCACGATCGCCTTCACCCGCGCCTCGTGCGCGGGGTTGACGTAGCAATGGAGCAGCATGATCGCGACCGCTTCCACGCCGGCCGCCGCGAGGCGCTCGCAAGCGGCCTCGACGCCCGCCTCGTCGAGCGGCACCAGGACCTCGCCCTCGGCGGTGAGGCGCTCGCGCACCTCGAAGCGCAGCGCGCGCTCGACCAGGGGCACGTGCTTGCGGAAGAACAGGTTGTAGGCGTCGGGCCGGTTGATGCGGCCGATCTCGTAGATGTCGCGGAAGCCCTCGGTGACGAGCAACGCCGTCTTCGCGCCGGTGCGCTCGAGCAGCGCGTTGATCGCGACGGTCGATCCATGCAGGAAAAGATCGGCATCGGCGTAGCGCGCGCCGGCGAGCTCGAGGCCGGTCGAGATCCCGTCGACCAGCCGGGCCGGGGTCGACAACGTCTTCCCGAGAGAAAGGCGCCTCGCGCTTTCGTCGAAGGCGACGACGTCGGTGAAGGTGCCGCCGATGTCGGCGGCGAGGCGGACCCGGGCGCCGCGCTTCATTCCGGACGGTAGCCCGCCGCCTTGAGCATCTCGGCGATCTTCTTTCCCGCGGCGCGGCTCGAAACCAAAAAGCGCTCGAACTCGTCGGGGCCGCTCCCGACGGCATCGTACGCGTCGCGCGGCATCACCTTCGCGCGGAACCCGGGCTCGGCCATCGTCGCGGCGATCGCCTCGTGCGTGCTCTGCCGGATCGCCTTCGGCACGCTCCCGGGCGCCATGATCGCGAACCAGGTCGCGATGTCGATCGGCAGCTTCTGCTCGCGGTAGGTCGGGACGTTCGGGAGCGCGGGCAGGCGCTCGCGGCCGATCACGGCGAGTGGCCGCAGCTTGCCGGACGGAAAGTGCGGCGCGACCACCGGGAAGGTGCTGAGCGCGAGGTCGACCTCGTTCGCGAGCGCCGCCTGGATCGCCGGGCCGGTGCCTTTGTACGGAACATTGGTGATCTTCACGCCCGCGCCCTGCTGGATCGCCTCGAGCAGCTGGTGCGAGATGCCGCCCTCGCCGAAGGTGCCGAAATTGATCTTTCCCGGGTTGCGCTTCGCATACGCGACCATCGCGGCGAAGGAATCGAAGGGCGCGCGCTCGCTCGCGACCAGGATCGACTGCGGATAGCCGAGCAGCGTCACCGGCGCGAAGTCGCGCGCGGCGTCGAAAGGCAGGTCCGAGCGCAGATGGGGAACGACCGTGAGGCCGTCGCTCGTGACGAAGCAGAGCGTATAGCCGTCGGGCGGCGATTTCGCGCACGCCGCCATGCCGATCGTGCCGGTCGCGCCGGGGCGGTTCTCGACCAGCACCGGCTGCCCGAGCTTCGCCGCGAGCCCGCTCGAGAGGCCGCGCACCAGCGGATCGACCGCGCCGCCCGCGGGGAAGGGGACGATGATGCGGATCGGCTTCGCGGGCCAGTCCTGCGCGAACGCCGCGGGCGCGAGGACCAGTGCCGCGGCGATCGCGATAAGATGGCACGCGCGATGAAAAGCGCTTCGTCCTCGATCCTCGCCGTGCGCCTGCTGGGGCGCTGGACCGAGCTCGCGCGCCGCCACGTCCCGCTCGGCGCGGGCTGCGCCTGCGGGCCGGGCCTCGCGGGCGTGCAGCTCGGCGATTTCGAATCCCAGGTGCTCGAGTTCCTGCGCTCGCGTCACGGCGGGGTCTCCTGTTCCGGAATCGGGGAGCTGCTGTCGGGGATCGCGAAGGGCGAGAGCCCGGTCCCCGCGGCCGAGCGCGAGCCGCTGCTCGGCGATCTCGCGCGTACGCTCGACTCGTTCGACGAGGTGCATCGGCGCGCCTAGTAGTCCTGCCGCGGGACCTTCGCGTCGCGCACGATGCGCGCGTAGAGCGCGAGGTCCGACTTGAACCGGGCGTCGAATTCCTCGGGGCGGCTGCCGACCGGCTCGTAGCCCCAGGCCGGCATGCGCTCGCGGATGTCGGCGGTGGCGAGCGCGCGCGTCCACTCCGTGTACAGTCGCTCGACGACCGGGCGCGGCGTGCCCCCGGGCGCGAGCACGCCGATCCAGCCCGAGTAGCGGAAATCGGGCAGGCCCGACTCGACCAGCGTCGGCGCCTCGGGCAGCAGCGGCGAGCGCTGCGCGTCGGTGATCGCGAGCAGGTGCAGCTTCCCGGCCTTGATCAGGGGCAGCGCGCCCGCGAGCGGGCCGAAACCGAGGTCGACCTCGCCGGCGAGGAGCGCCGCGTACATCGGGGCGTCGCCCTTGTACGGGACGTGCACGATGTCGATGTGGCCGAGCTGCCGCAGCAGCTCCCCCGCCAGGTGAGGCGGGCTGCCGAGGCCGGTCGAACCGTAGTTGAGGCGGCCCGGGCTCGCCTTCGCGAGCGCGAGCAGCTCGCTCACGGTCTTCGCCGGGACCTTCTGCGCGGTGACCAGGATCAGCCACGACGACATGAGCTGCGACACGGCGGCGAAGTCCTTCGCCGCGTCGAACGGGAGCCTCCGGTACATGGCGGGGCTGATCGCGAGCCCCGCGGGCGAGAGCAGCACCGTCGTGCCGTCGGGCGCCGACTTCGCCACCGCGTCCGCGCCGATGTTCGCGCCGGCGCCCGGCTTGTCGTCGACGATCACCGGCTGGCCGAACGCGGCCGCGAGGTGCGGCGCGAAGGCGCGCGCGATGGTGTCGACCGCGCCGCCGGCGGCGTAGGGAACGACGATGTGGAGCGGCTTGCTCGGGATCTGCGCCGAAGCGCCCGCCGCGGCGGCGAAAAGGAGACACGCGATCGATCGTCTCATGATGCCCTCGTCACAGTTTCTTCAACCGGTACAGCAGGTCGAGCGCCTCGCGCGGCGAGAGCTCGTCGGGGTTGGTCGCGGCGAGCGTCTCGCGCAGGGCGTCGGGCTCGGGCGGGACCTCAGGCTTGCCCTGGCCCGTGAACAGGTCCGATTGTCCGCCGCGCGTCAGGCTCGCGTCCTCGAGCATCTGCAGGTATTTTCGCGCGCTGCGGATCACGCCCTTCGGCACGCCCGCGAGCGCGGCGACCTGCAGCCCGTAGCTCTGCGACGCCGGCCCTTCCTCCACCGCGTGGAGGAACACGATCGTGTCCTGGTGCTCCACCGCGTCGAGGTGCACGTTCGCCGCCTCCTTGTGCTCGAGCGCGAGCCGCGTCATCTCGAAGTAGTGCGTCGCGAACAGCGTCAGCGCCTTGTTGCGCTCGAGCAGGTGCTTCGCGATCGCCCAGGCGAGCGCCAGGCCGTCGAAGGTCGAGGTGCCGCGGCCGACCTCGTCCATGAGCACGAGGCTGCGCGCCGTCGCGTTGTGCAGGATGTTGGCCGATTCGGTCATCTCGACCATGAAGGTCGAGCGGCCGCCGGCGAGGTCGTCCGCGGCGCCGACGCGCGTGAAGATCTGGTCCGTCGGTCCGATGCGGGCCGCTCGCGCCGGGACGAACGATCCGACGTGCGCCATCAGCACGATCAGCGCCACCTGCCGCATGTACGTCGACTTGCCGCCCATGTTCGGGCCGGTGATGAGCAGCAGCTGGCGCGAAGGGGAGAGCTTCACGCCGTTCGCGATGAACGGCTCGACCTGGGCCTCGACGACCGGATGCCGTCCCGCCTCGATCTCGACCCCCGGCGCGTCCATCAGCTCGGGACGGCAATACCCGCGCTTCGCCGCGGTCCCGGCGAACGCCGCGAGCACGTCGACCTGCGCGAGCGCGCGCGCGATCCGCTGCAGCGCCCCGATGTGCGGGGCGAGCAGCCCGAGCAGCTCCTCGTACAGCGTCTTCTCGAGCGCGAGCGCGCGGTCGCGCGCCGACAGCGCCTTGTCCTCGAAGGCTTTCAGCTCGGGCGTGATGTAGCGCTCGGCGTTCTTCAACGTCTGGCGGCGGCGGTAGTCCGCGGGCACCTTCTGCGCCTGGGCATGGGTGACCTCGATGTAGAAGCCGTGCACGTTGTTGTACGCGACGCGCAGGTTCGGAATCGCGGTGCGCGCGCGCTCGCGCGCCTCGAGCGCGGCGAGGAACTCGCCCGAGTTCGTCTGCAGCGCGCGCAGCTCGTCGAGCTCGCGCGAATAGCCGTCGGCGATGACGCCGCCCTCGCGCACGATCGCCGCGGGCTCGGCCAGGATCGCGCGCGCGAGCAGCCCGTGCGCCTCGGCAGGAACCGCGAGGTCGCGCGCCAGCGCGCCGAGCAGGTCGGAATCCGCCGGAACGGCGCCGGCGAGCCCGGGCAGCAGCGCCAGGCTGTCGCGAAGCCCGGAGAGATCGCGCGGCCGCGCGTTGCGCAGCGCGATGCGCCCGGCGATGCGCTCGACGTCGGCGAAGCGGCGCAGCAGGCGGTGGAGATCGGCGGCCTTGTCGCCGAGCGCGGCGACCGCGCCGTGGCGCGCGCGCAGCGCGTCCTGGTCGCGCAGCGGATGATGCAGCCAGTGCCGCAGCAGCCGGCTCCCCATGCCGGTCGCGCATTCGTCGAGCAGCGAGAACAGCGTCGGCGCGGGCTCGCCGCGCAGGGTCTCGGTGAGCTCGAGATTGCGCCGCGTCGCGGCGTCCATGCGCACGTACTCGCCCGCGCGCTCGGGGATCACCGCGGCGACATGGGCGAGGGCCTGTCCCTGCGTCTTCTTCGCGTAGGCGAGGAGCGCGCCGCAGGCGGCGATCGCCGGCTCGAGCTCCTCGCAGCCGTAGCCGGCGAGCGTCGCCGCGCCCAGCTGCGCGAGCAGCGCCTTGCGTCCCGCGGCGAAATCGAAATGCCATTCGGGCAGGCGCGTCACCGCGGAGGCGCCGCGGACGTCGAGGACGACGCCTTCGGAAACCAGGATCTCCGCGGGCGCGATGCGCCGCAGCTCCTGCTCGAGCAGGTCCGGCGCGACCTCGGCGACGCGCAGGTCGCCGCTCGCGAGGTTGAGCCAGGCGAGCCCGGCGACCGCCTTCTCGCGCTTCAGCGCGAGCAGGATGTTGTCGGCCTTGTCCTCGAGCAGCGACGAGTCGGTGAGGGTCCCCGGCGTGACGATGCGGGTGACCTGGCGGTCCACCGGGCCCTTGGAGGTCGCCGGGTCGCCGATCTGCTCGCAGATCGCGACCGACTCGCCCTTGCGCACGAGCTTCGAAAGGTACTGGTCGACGGAGTGGTGCGGCACGCCCGCCATCTTCACCGGGGCGCCGGCCGACTCGCCGCGCTGCGTGAGCGTGATGTCGAGCAGGCGCGAGGCGCGCTCGGCGTCCTCGTAGAACAGCTCGTAGAAGTCGCCCATCCGGTAGAACAGCAGGATGTCCGGATGCTGCGCCTTGAGGCGCAGGTACTGCTGCATCATCGGGGTGTGCTCGACCGCGTTGCTCATCGAGGGCTTGTCGTCGTCACGGGGGCACTCCGGATTCTAGAGGAGCCCCCGAAAATAAAAAACTCGCGCAGGCGGATGTGTGCTACAGTGCGCGCGCAGTGATCTTCAAGCATTGAAGCGAAGTCCCTCCCTTGCCGCGCAAGCGGCTGCCGAAGTGGTCGTCCCTCCTTCCTTGATCGTCATGCCCGCACGCGGGGCTCGGATTTCGTCTCGCACTCAAGAAGGAACGAACATGGCAACAGGCACGGTGAAGTGGTTCAACGACTCGAAGGGCTTCGGATTCATCACGCCGGACGAAGGCGGCAAGGATCTCTTCGCGCACCACAGCTCGATCCAGATGGACGGCTACAAGTCCCTCAAGGAAGCGCAGAAGGTGTCCTACGACGTCGCACAGGGCGCGAAAGGCCCCGCGGCGACCAACATCCGCGCGATATAGCCGGCGCGGCCCCGGGCCCCGGACGGGGCCCGGCTAGCGGCGGCGCTGGAACGGCCTGCGGAAGGCGACCGCCGGCGCGGCCGTCGCGTGCCGGAAGT
>DATDMW010000388.1:0-2345 GCA_036518595.1 Burkholderiales bacterium | reverse complement strand
ACTCGACGCTGTTCCCGAGATGATGTCGTTCGAATGACGGCAGCGATGCACACGGCGGTGCTGCAGGCGCCTCGCAAGCTCGAGGTGGTCGAGCGCCGCCAACCCGAGATCGGGCCCGGCGAGGTGCTGGTGCAGACCGCGGCCACCGCGGTCTGCCACACCGACCTCTCGATCTACACGGGCTCGCACCCCGGCGTGCGCTATCCCGTGGTCATGGGGCACGAGGCGACCGGCGTCGTCGCGGACGTCGGCGACGGCGTCGCCAATCTCAAGGCCGGCCAGCACGTCCTGATCAACCCGATCATCGCGTGCGGCCAGTGCGACCAGTGCGTGCGCGGCGCGGGGAATCTCTGCCGCAACGCCGGCCTCTTCGGCCGCGAGGTCGAAGGCTCGCTCTCGCAGTACGTGAAGCTGCCGGCGCGCTATCTCCACGCGCTGCCCGCGACGATGCCGCTCGAGGCGGCGACCATCATCGAGACGCTCGCCACGGTGCGCCACTCGCAGACCCGCGTCGGCCTCGCCGCGGCGGAATCGGTGGTGGTGCTCGGCATGGGCACCGCGGGGCTGCTGCACGCGCGCCTCGCCGTGCTCACCGGCGCGAGCCCGGTCATCGCCGTCTCGCGCACCCAGTGGAAGCTCGAGATGGCCGAGCGCATGGGCGCGCATCACCTGGTGTCCGCGCCGGTCGAGGGCGCGGTCGACGAGGTGCGCCGCCTCACCGGCGGCAAGGGCGCCGACGTGGTCATCGACGCCGCGGGCGGCGCGGAGACGCTGAAGGCCGCGATCGACATGCTGCGCCCCGGCGGCCGCTACGCCGCGTTCGCCGTCAGCCACGAGGCGGTGCGCGGGTTCTCGACCTTCCCGCTCTACTTCGGCGAGATCAGCATCATCGGCTCGCGCGCGCTCACGCCGCAGGACATGAACCCGTCGATCCAGCTCGTCGCCTCGGGCGCGGTCGACGTGAACGGCTTCATCACCGCGAAATACCCCTTGAGCGATGCGGCCGCCGCGTTCGAGGAGTACGAGCGCAACCCGAGCCGCATCCTGCGCATCGTCATCGATTCCAAGGCGTAGCGTGAGGCTCGAGGCCGTTCCGTTGCTGGACGCATCCGACGCAGGACGCTTCGGCGCCAAGGCGGCGAACCTCTCCGCGCTCGCGCGCGCGGGGCTGCCCGTTCCGCCGGGCTGGGCGCTCGGGGCGGAGGTCTACCGGGCGCAGCTCGCCGCGCTCGGGCTCGAGGCGACGGCACGCGGCGTGTTCGGATCCGACGACAGCGCCACGGCGCGGCGCTGCGCGCTCGACCTGAAGCTCGGCCTGATGGAAGGCGCGCTCGCGCCCGAGGTCGCGCACGCGATCGCGGCCGCGTGGCGCGAGGTCGCGGCGACCGACCGTCCCGCGGCGGTGCGCTCCTCGGCCCTGGTCGAGGACCGCGAGGGCTCGAGCTTCGCCGGCCAGTTCCAGAGCTATCTCGGCATCGACTCGGAAGAGGACTTCGCCATCGCCGTGCGCGCCTGCTGGGCCGCGCTTTGGGCGGCGCGCGCGCTGCGCTACATGGGCGGCCACGGCATCGACGCCGCCGACACGGCGATGGCGGTGCTCGTGCAGCCGCTCGTCGCGGCGCGCGCGGCGGGCGGCGGCCTGTCGCGAACGCCCGAGGGCGCGATGATCGTGAACGCCGCTCCCGGCCTAGGCGCCGCGGTCGCGCAGGGCGAGGTCGCGCCCGACCGCTACGTGCTCGACCGCTCGGGCGCGCTGCGCGAGTCGTCGCTCGGCCGCAAGTACCACGCGGTCGGCTGCGCGCACGGCCGCAAGTCGCTCGCGCGCTCGTTCTCCGCCAACCGCTGCCTCGACGACGAGAGCGTCGCCGAGCTCGGACTCCTCATGCGCAAGTGCGAGGCGATCGTCGGCGGGCCGGTCGAGATCGAGTGGGCGCTGGACGACACGGGCGTGAAGCTGCTCCAGGCGCGGCCGCTCGTCGTTGCGGAGCCCGACGCCGAATCGAACACGCGCGACAAGCTCTGGCTCGCGCACCCGCGCCTCTCCGGCCATCCCTCGGGCGTCGGCTGGGGCGAAGGCCGCGCGCGCGTCGTGAGCTGCGAGTGCGAGCTCGAGCGCGTCGCCCCCGGCGACGTGCTGGTCACGACCGTCGCGGGGCCGGCGCTGTCGGAAGTGCTCGCGCACGTGGCGGGCGTGGTCGCCGAGTTGGGCGGCAGCACCTCGCACCTCGCGTCGATCGCGCGCGAGCGCGGCGTGCCGATGGTGCTCGGCGTGCTCGACGCGACGCAGAAGATCCCCGACGGCGCGCGCGTCGCGGTCGACGGCGTCGCCGGCGTGGTGCGCTGGA
>DATDMW010000387.1:0-2623 GCA_036518595.1 Burkholderiales bacterium | reverse complement strand
GCATCGCCGACTCGCCCGTGGCGGGATTGGTGTACTGGAGCTTGTGGCCCCAGCATGGGTGCGGATCCTGGCCCTTGCGCAGGGTCTCGAGCGCCTCGCGCGTGCGCTCGTACGGATACCAGAAGAGCGGCGACGTCCGGCTTTTCGCCTTGTGCTGCACCGGCTTCATGGTGTTGCCGAACTGCGCGAGGTTGTAGCCTTCGTCGCGGTCGGTGTGCTGCGTCTCCTCCGGTCCCTTCTCCATGAACTGCGCGTCGAGCAGCTCGACGATCGGGACATCGAGCCCGTCCATCCAGACCATCGGCTCCTTCGACGGGTTGCCGTGGTCGTGGAAGGTCCACGACGGGGTGATGACGAAGTCGCCCACGCCCATCGTGACCTTCTCGCCGTCGACCGCGGTGTACGCGCCGCGGCCCTGCAGGATGAAGCGCAGCGCCGACTGCGAGTGCCGGTGCGCGGGCGCGACCTCGCCCGGCAGGATCAGCTGCAGTCCCGCGTACAGGCTGTGCGTGATGCGCGACTGACCGCGCAGGCCGGGGTTCTCGAGGACCAGCACGCGACGCTCGGCTTCCTTCGCCGTGATCAGCCGCCCGGCATCCATGATATGCGGCCACATCGCGTCCCATTTCCACACGTACGGCTTGCACGGCGTGGCCGGCGTCGGCGTGACCAGCGCGTGCAGCACCTCCCACAGCGGGGTGCTGTTCAGCTTGTCGATGCGGTCGTAGAACGCCTTGCGCTCGGCGGAAACGTTCTGCTGCAGGACGGCGGACATGCGGGATCTCCGGGACGTGTCCTCGTGAGACCGCTATTGTCCGCCTTCGGCTCGGGCCTTGGCAATCGAGGGGATCAATCCCCGGCCGTGAGCCCGTTCCTGTGGATGAAAGAGGCCCAGCCGTCGCGCTCCTGCTTGAGGCTCTTCGCGGCCTCCTCGGGCGTGTCGAACACCGGGACCAGGCCCTGGGGCTCGAGCTTGTCGGCGAGCGCGGGCGACTTCATGGCCTTGGCGATCTCGGCCGAGAGTTTGTGGACGATCGGCGCCGGCGTGCCCGTCGGCACGGCGACGCTGAACGACGTGAAAACCTTGTCGACCTGCGGATAGCCGAGCTCGGTGAACGTCGGCACGCCCGGCAACAGCGGCGTCTTCTCGTTCACCGCGAGCGCGATCAGCTTGCCCGAGCGCACGTACGGCACCGCGGTCGCCGCGTCCGGATACATGAACGCGAGCTGCCCGCCGAGCAGGTCCTTGTAGCCGGCGCCGACGCCCTTGTACGGGACATGCGTGAATCTCGCTCCCGTGATCTCCTCGAGCAGCCGGATCCCGAGGAACGTCGGGCTGCCCGTGCCCGCCGAGCCGAACGCGAGCTTGCCTTTTTCGCGCCGACCGAGATCGATCAACTCGCGGATCGAGCGCGCCTTGACGCCGGGGTGCACGACCACCACCTGCGGCGCGATCACCCCGCGCGCGACCGGCACGAGGTCGCGCTCGGTGTTGTACGGCAGGTTCTTGTACAGGTGCGGGTTGACGGTGAGCGCCGGGTTCGCCGACACCAGCATGGTGTAGCCGTCGGGCGCGGCCTTGGCGGCCGCTTCGGCGCCGATGTTGCCGCTCGCGCCCGGACGGTTGTCGATCACGAACTGCTGCTTGAGCGACTCCGAGAGCGCCTGCCCCAGCAGCCGCGCGTACAGGTCGGTGCCGCCGCCGGGCGACGACGGCACGATGACCTTGACCGGGCGCGACGGCCAGTTGTCCTGCGCAAAGGCGCCCGCGCACGCGAGCGCGCAGGCGGCGACGAACAGCAGCTTCCTCATCAAAACTCCCTTCCGAGCTTGCGATCGAGCGAGTAGCGTCCGCCGCCGCCGATCATGAACGCGATCGCGATGCCCATCATGAGCAGCGCATACTCGTAGCCGTGGGCGGTCCAGAAGAAGCCGGCGTCGTTGTGCACCCGGGACGCGATCACGGCCATTTCGACCGCGAGCATGAGCGCGACCGGCCGCGTGAACAGCCCGAACAGGAGCAGGATCATGCCGAAAAACTCGACGCCCGAGACCACCCAGGCCCAGAACTCGGGAGGGGCGAAACCCGTCTTCAGCACGTTGCCCTTGGCGATGCGGTACACGCCGCCTTCGAACATCTTGTTGTAGCCGCCCGGCAGGATGAACAGCGCGAGCGCGACGCGCATCAGCGCGTAGACCGCGTCGGCGTACTTCTCGCGCGCCCAGGCGACGCCGGCGAGTACGCGATTGTCGAGCGCGTAGCGCCCGGGGCCGCCGACGAAGATCAGGAACGCGTACACGGCGAGGAACACCGGGTACTGGGCGCCGCCCTGGTTCCACGCCCAGATCTTCGAGTGCACGCCGATCGCGGCCACGATCATCTCGACCACGAACATCAGCGCCACCGGCCGCGTCAGCAGCCCGACGGCGAGCAGGATGCCGCCGAAGAACTCGAGGCCGCCGATGAACCAGCCCCACGCCATCGGCGCGGGCAGGCCCCAGGCGCCGACGATCTTCGCGACGCCCACGACGCCGGGCCCGAAGACCTTGGCGTATCCGTGCGGGACGAAGATCGCGCCGAGCGAGACGCGAATGAGCGAGTAGGCGTACGGCTGGAGCGGCG
>DATDMW010000386.1:0-2691 GCA_036518595.1 Burkholderiales bacterium | reverse complement strand
GGCCGTGCCGCTCATGCGCGCATCCGAGATGCGCACCATGTCGGTGACGCCGCGGCGCAGGAGTTTTTTCGGAAGCGGCATGTTGCCGACCTCGGGCATGCCCGGGTAACCCTTCGGCCCGCAGTTCTTGAGCACCATCACCGAGCGCTCGTCCACGTCGAGCGCCTCGTCGTCGATCTTCGCGTAGAAGTCCTCGATGTCCTCGAACACGACGGCGCGGCCCCGGTGCTGCATCAGCGCCGGCGTCGCTGCCGAGGGCTTGATGACCGCGCCGCCGGGGCAGAGGTTGCCGCGCAGCACGGCGATCCCGGCGCGGCTCTTGAACGGGCGATCGTAGGGATAGATCACGTCGCGGTTCCAGCACGGCGCGTCCAGGTTGTTCTCCCAGATCGTCCGGCCGTTGGCGGTGAGCGCGCCCTTGTTGAGCACCGGCTCGAGCTCGCGGATCACCGCGGGCAGCCCGCCGGCGTAGTAGAAATCCTCCATCAGGTATTTCCCCGAGGGCTGCAGGTTGACGAGGCAGGGCAGCTCGTGGCCGAGCCGGTCCCAGTCGTCGAGACGCAGCTCGACGCCTGCCCGGCCCGCGATCGCGATCAGGTGGATCACCGCGTTGGTCGATCCGCCGATGGCCGCGAGCACGCGGATCGCGTTCTCGAACGCCTCGCGCGTGAGCAGCTTCGAGAGAACGAGGTCCTCGCGCACCATCTCGACGATGCGCCGGCCCGCCAGGCGCGCGAGCACGTTGCGCCGCGCGTCGGGCGCGGGGATCGCGGCGTTCCCGGGACGCCCGACGCCGAGCGCCTCGACCATGCTCGCCATGGTCGAGGCGGTGCCCATCGTGTTGCAGTGACCGTGCGAGCGCGACATGCACGATTCGGCGTCGAAGAAATCCCCGCGCGAGAGCCTGCCCGCGCGCACCATCTCCGACATCTGCCAGACGCCGGTGCCCGAGCCGAGGTCCTGGCCGCGCCACTTACCCGACAGCATGGGACCGCCCGACACGCCGATCGTCGGCAGGTCGCACGAGGCCGCGCCCATGAGCAGCGAGGGCGTCGTCTTGTCGCAGCCCATGAGGAGCACGACGCCGTCGATCGGGTTGGCGCGGATCGATTCCTCGACGTCCATGCTCGCGAGGTTGCGGAACAGCATCGCGGTCGGGCGCAGCAGCGTTTCTCCGAGGGACATCACCGGGAACTCGAGCGGAAAGCCGCCCGCGTCGAGGACGCCGTTCTTGACGTGCTCCGCGAGGGTGCGGAAATGCGAATTGCACGGGGTCAACTCGGAGTACGTGTTGCAGATGCCGATGACCGGCCGCCCGTCGAACTGGTCGTGCGGAACGCCGCGGTTCTGGACCCAGCTGCGGTAGATGAAGCCGTCGCGGTCCTCGCGGCCGAACCATTCCCGGGAGCGCAGCTTCTTCTTTCCTGATAAGGCCATGGGCGACTCCGTCGAGAGGGTCCTAAGTAGAGACAAGGGCGAACGAAATGCATTCCCCGAGGCTCTAGCGTACTTTACCCGTTAAACCATGGACTTGGGCAAGACGCCACTGCTATAATCGACCGCTTTACCGTAAAGCGGGGGTTGTCGTGAGCGGTAGGCTGGCCGGGAAAGTCGCCCTGATCACCGGGGCGGGCCAGGGGATGGGCAGGGCGACTGCGCTCGCCTTTGCGCGGGAAGGCGCGACGGTCTGGGCGACCGACAAGAACGCCTCCTCCCTCAAGGATTTCGGCTCGGAGGTTCGCACCCGGGCGCTCGACGTCACCGACGAGGCCGCCGTCGCGGCGGCTGCGGCCGACGTGGGCGACATCGACGTCCTGTTCAACTGCGCGGGTTGGGTCCACCAGGGGACGATCCTGGACTGCTCGCCCAGGGACTGGGAGCTCACCATGAACGTGAACGTGCGCTCGATGTATCTCGTGTCGCGCGCGTTCCTGCCGGGAATGCTGAAGAAGAAGAAGGGCTCGATCATCAACATGTCCTCGGCCGTCGCCGCGCATCACGGGGTCCCGAACCGCTTCGCCTACGGCACCTCGAAGGCCGCGGTCATGGGGCTGACGCGCGCCATCGCCGCCGATTACGTGCGCCAGGGCATCCGCTGCAACGCGGTGTGCCCGGGCACCATCGACACGCCTTCGCTGCAGGACCGGATCAACGCGCTCGCGGATCCGGTGAAGGCGCGCAAGGACTTCATCGAGCGCCAGCCCATGGGGAGGCTCGGCACCGCGGACGACATCACCCCGTTGCTCGTGTACCTCGCCTCCGACGAGTCCTCGTTCGCCACCGGCGCGATGTTCTCGGTCGACGGCGGAATGACAATCTAGAAAGGAAGACAACAATGAAGCTTTGTCGTTACGGCAGGAATGGGTTCGAGAAGCCCGGGGTCATCGATGCCCAAGGGCAGCTGCGCGACTTTTCCAGCGTCATCTCGAACATCGACCAGGAGACCATTTCGCCGAAGGGGCTCGCGAAGCTGCGCAAGATCCGCCCCGAGTCGCTGCCGCTCGTACGCGGCAACCCGCGCTTCGGCGTCCCGTACACCGGGATCACCAAGTTCGTCGCGATCGGGCTGAACTACATCGATCACGCGCAGGAGGCCGGCCTGCAGATCCCGGCCGAGCCCGTGATCTTCTCGAAGGCGACGACCTGCATCAGCGGCCCGAACGACGACATCCAGCAGCCGCGCAACTCGAC
>DATDMW010000385.1:0-3619 GCA_036518595.1 Burkholderiales bacterium | reverse complement strand
TGTCGAAGCTGCGCGAGCTGCCGAAGCGCAGCCCGGAATGGCCGCTCGTGGTCGCGCTGCGCCTGTCGGCGCTGCTGCACCAGAGCCGGCGGGACATCGGGCTGCCGTCGCTCGAGTGCAGGCGCTCGGCCGGCGGCTTCCAGGTCGCGCTGCCGCGCGCCTGGCTGGACCGTCATCCGCTCACGGAAGCGGCGCTCGGCGACGAGTCGGCGCAATGGCGCGCCCTCGGAATGCGCTTCTCGGTGCGCGCGGCGTCACGCCGGCTGCCTCAGCGGGTCGCCGCTTAGGAGGCCGGTTCGCGGCGGAAGCGGTACCCCGTGCCGCGCACCGTTTCCACCAGCGCGTCGTGCCCGCTCGGCTCGAGCGCCTCGCGCAGGCGCCGGATGTGCACGTCGACCGTGCGCTCCTCGATGAACACGTGGTCGCCCCAGATCTCGTCGAGCAGCTGCGCGCGCGTGTAGACGCGCTCGGGGTGCGTCATGAGGAAGCGCAGCAGCCGGAACTCGGCCGGCGGCAGCTCGAGATTGCGGCCGCGCGCCTTGACGCGGTGCGCCGCCGGGTCGAGGCGCAGGCCATCGACCTCGACCGCGTCGTCGGCCAGCTGCGGCGCGCGCCGGCGGATCACCGCCTGGATGCGGGCGAGCAGCTCGCGCGGCGAGAACGGCTTGGTGACGTAGTCGTCCGCGCCGCCCTCGAGTCCCGCGACCTTGTCGCCCTCCTGCGCGCGCGCCGTGAGCATGATGATCGGGATGTCGCGCGTGCGCCGGTCCGCGCGCAGCTTGCGCGCGAGCTCGAGACCCTGCATCCCCGGCAGCATCCAGTCGAGCAGCACCACGTCGGGAAGCGCCTTGCGGATCTCCGCCTCGGCCTGCTCGGCGTCGAGCGCGCGCGTCACGCGGTGGCCCGCGTGCTCCAGGTTGACGGCGATCAGCTCCTGGATCGCGGGCTCGTCCTCGACGACGAGAATCGCGCCGCCCATGGCGTGCGCCTCAGCGCGGCCCGTCGCCCTCGAGCTCGACGAAGCGCGTGTGGCGGATGTCGGTGCCCTTGACGATGTAGATGACGTCCTCGGCGATGTTCTTGGCGTGGTCGCCGATGCGCGCGACGGCCTTCGCGATCCAGACGATCTCCAGGGCGGTGGAGATGGTGCGCGGGTCCTCCATCATGAACGTGATGAGCTGGCGCACGATCGAGCGGAACTCGTCGTCGATCGCGGCGTCCTCCCGGATCACCTTCGCGGCGTCGCGCGCGTCCAGACGGGCGAGCGCATCCAGCGCGTGGCGCAGCATCGAGATCGCGATGTCCGCCGCGTGCCGGATCGCGCCCGAGCTCATGAGCTGCGTCCTCCCGCGCTCGTGGATCTGTCCCGACATGCGGGCGATCTTCTCGGCCTCGTCGCCGATGCGCTCCAGATCGGTGACCGCGCGCATGATCGCCATGATGAGCCTCAGGTCCCCGGCCGCGGGCTGGCGCTTCACGATGACGTGGCTGCAGATGTTGTCGATGTCGACCTCGTGCTGGTCGACGCGTTCCTCTGCCGCGATGACTTTCTCGATGAGCTCGCGGCTGCCGGTGGAGAAGGCCTCGATCGCGCTGCGGATCTGCGACTCCACCAGGCCGCCCATCTGCAGCACGCCCGAGCGCAGGGTCTCCAGCTCGCTGTCGTACTGCTTGGAAATGTGCTCTGCCATGGCGCCTCCTTCCGGCTCAGCCGAAGCGGCCGGTGATGTAATCCTCGGTCTCCTTGCGCCTCGGCTTGATGAAGATCTCGTCGGTCACGCCGAACTCGATCATCTCGCCGAGGTACATGTAGGCGGTGAAGTCCGAGACCCGCGCCGCCTGCTGCATGTTGTGCGTCACCATCACGATGGTGTAGTCCCGCTTCAGCTCGTGCACCAGCTCCTCGATCCGGCCGGTCGAGATGGGGTCGAGCGCGGACGCGGGCTCGTCGAGGAGCAGCACCTCGGGGCGCACGGCGATCGCGCGCGCGATGCAAAGGCGCTGCTGCTGGCCGCCCGAGAGGCTCGTGCCGGTCTGCTTGAGCTTGTCCTTCACCTCGTCCCAGAGCGCCGCCTGCCGCAGCGCCCATTCGACGCGCTCGTCCATCGCGCGCGCCGAGAGCCGCTCGTAGAGACGCACACCGAAGGCGATGTTGTCGTGAACCGACATCGGGAACGGCGTCGGCTTCTGGAACACCATGCCGACGCGCGCGCGCAGCCGGTTCAGGTCCTGCCCCGGCGCGAGGATGTTCTCGCCGTCGAGCAGCACCTCGCCGCGCGCCTCCTGGTTCGGGTAGAGGGCGTACATGCGGTTGAAGGTGCGCAGGAGCGTCGACTTGCCGCAGCCCGAGGGGCCGATGAACGCGGTGACCTGGCGCGGCGGGATCGCGAGGCTGATGCTCTTCAGCGCATGGAAGCCCCCGTAGTAGAAATCGAGGCTCCTCACCTGGATCTTGGGCTGGAGCTGCGGCGCGGGCTGGAGCACGGCGGCCATGATCAGTAGGTCGCGGTCCGGTTGCGGAAGAAGACGCGCGCGACGATGTTCAGCGCGAGCACCCCCAGCGTGATCAGCAGCGCCCCCGCCCAAGCGAGCGCGTGCCAGTTGTCGTAGGGGCTCATCGCGAACTGGAAGATCACCACCGGCAGGTTGGCCATCGGCGCGTTCAGGTCGAGCGACCCGAACTGGTTGTTGAGCGCGGTGAAGAGCAGCGGCGCGGTCTCGCCGCTGATGCGCGCCACGGCGAGCAGGATCCCGGTGACGATGCCCGCGCGCGCGGCGCGCACGGTCACCATCGTCACCATCTTCCACTGCGGCGCCCCGAGCGCAGCGGCCGCCTCGCGCAGGCTGTCGGGCACCAGGCGCAGCATGTTCTCGGTGGTGCGCACGACGACCGGGATCACGAGCAGCGCGAGCGCCATGATCCCCGCCCACGCCGAGAAATGCCGCGTGTTCACCACCCAGACCTCGTAGACGAACAGGCCGATCACGATCGAGGGCGCCGACAGCAGGATGTCGTTGATGAAGCGCGTCGCCGGCGCGAGCCAGCCGCGGCTGCCGAACTCGGCGAGATGGATGCCGGCCATGATCCCGATCGGCGTGCCGATCAGGGTTCCGCAGGCCGCCATCATCAGGCTGCCGACGATCGCGTTCGACAGCCCGCCGGCGCTGCCCGGCGCCGGCGTCGGCAGCGTGAACAGCGCCGGGCCGATCGCGCGGAAGCCGGCATCGACCAGCGTGAAGAGGATCCACCCGAGCCAGAACAGCCCGAACAGCATCGTCAGCAGCGACACCGCGAGGTTGAAGCGGTTGAGGAACAGCCGCCGCGCGTACAGGCTCACGTCTTCTGCCCCTCGCGCTTCGCCAGGCGCAGGAGCAGCAGCTTCGACAGCGCGAGCACGACGAAAGTGATGAGGAACAGGATCAGCCCCAGCTCGATCAGCGATGAGAAGTACAGGTCGCCGACCGCCTCGGTGAACTCGTTCGCGAGCGTGGACGCGATGGTGTTGCCCGGGAGGAACAGCGACGAGGAGATCTTGTGCGCGTTGCCGATCACGAAGGTGACGGCCATCGTCTCGCCGAGCGCCCGGCCGAGGCCGAGCATGATGCCGCCGACCACCCC
>DATDMW010000384.1:0-2776 GCA_036518595.1 Burkholderiales bacterium | reverse complement strand
TGCAGCGCTGGTCGGTGGCCGGATAGATCAGGAGCTGGAAGGCGAGCGCGGGACCGCCCGCGTCGCGCGCGTGCAGCGCGACCACCGCAGCGAGATTGCCGCCTGCGCTGTCGCCGCCGACCGCGAGGCGCGAGCGATCGACGCGCAAGGCTTCGGCCTGCTCGGCGACGAAGCGCGTCGCAACCACGCAGTCGTCCACCGCCGCCGGAAAGGCGTGCTCCGGCGCAAGCCGGTAATCCACGGAAAACACCGCGCAGCGCGCGCCATTGGCAAGCTGCCGGCAGAGCGGATCGTGCGTGTCGAGATCGCCGATCGTCCAGCCGCCGCCGTGGAAATAGACGAGCGCCGGGAGCACGGCGTCCTTGGCCGCCCCGGCCGGGCGATACATGCGCATCGCGACGGGGCCGGGCGCGACCAGCAGCTTCGCCGCCGAGACGGCCTCGGGCTCGGGCGAGAGCACCGCGCGGGTCTCGCGATAGATGCGCCGGGCGACGAACGGCGTCACCGCGTGATCCGCGGGCAAGGGAGAGTGCGCGGCGCGCTCGAGCAGCGCGGCGACCTGAGGGTGGAGGCTCACCTGGGGATAAAGAGCGGGGAACGCACAGTCGACCGCGTCGATTATAGTATTCGCGGCATGGAGGACATCAACGAGCTGCGCCGCATCCTGCGCGACAACCGAGTGATTGCGGTCGTCGGGCTTTCGGCCGACTGGTTCCGGCCGAGCTACTTCGCGGCCAAGTACATGCTGGAGCACGGCTATCGCGTCATACCGGTCAACCCGAAATACGACGAGATCCTCGGCCAGAAGTGCTACAAGTCGCTGCGCGACGTCCGCGAGAAAGTCGACCTCGTCGACGTGTTTCGCAAGACCCAGGACGTGATGCCGATCGCGGAGGATGCGATCGCGATCGGCGCCCGGGTGCTCTGGCAGCAGCTCGGGGTGAAAAACGAGGCCGCGGCCGCGAAGGCACGCGCCGCCGGGCTCGACACGGTGATGGACCGCTGCGTGAAGATCGAGCACGGGCGCCTGTTTGGCGGGCTGAACTGGGTGGGCGTGAATACCCGGGTGATCTCGGCCAAGCGGCCGCGCTGGCTCCCCTACTAGCGCAACGTCCGCCGCCCGGCTATGCTGTCCGCATAGGGGGGAACCATGCGCGTATTCGAGGGCCGCTTTGGACGGCTGCGGCTGTGCGAGCTTGCTGCGGGCGAGCGGGTGGCGTCGGAGAACGACCCGGCGGTCCTCATGCCGCAGCACGGCGCAGAGCTCCTCCTGCTGAACCCCGGCGAATTTCATGTCTGCCTCGGGCCGTCGCGGATGCTGGTCCTGCACGCTGCGACCGACTGGCTGCACGAGAGCTTCCCCGCCGTATTCGGCAGCGCCGAGCCGCGCCCCTTTCCACAGTCGCGCGAGCTCATCACCCCGCGCATCCGGCAGCTCGCCGACACGCTCGCGGTCGAAGTCTCGAACGACCGGTTCCTGTCCGCCGAGCGCCTGGAGTTCATGCTGCAGGAGCTGGTGCTGTCCATCGTCGAGACCTATATCGCGCGGCGGCGCGTTGCCGCCCCCCTGTGGCGCGGCTCGCGTTTCGAGGACAGCCGCATCCGGCGGGCGATCGCGCTCCTGCGCGCGCATCCCAACAAGGACCAGAGCATCGACGAGCTCGCGAGCCAGGTCGGCCTTTCGCGCTCGCGGTTCTACGACCTCTTCCAGCTGTGCACCGGATTCTCGCCGCGCGCCTACCTCGACATGCTGTGCGTCGAAACGGCCATCGCGCGCCTCACCTCCGGGCACGGCAAGATCGCCGAGCTCGCCGCGGAGCTCGGTTTCTCGGCGCAGAGCAATTTCACGCGGTTCTTCCTGAACCAGGTCGGCGTGCCGCCTTCGGAGTACCGGCGTGCCGCGGCCGCAGGCGAGTCGGCCGCGCCGCAGGGCCCCGCACCGATCGAGTATCCGGCGCCGAAATAGCGGCGGCCGGGCGATAATCCGCCCTTAGGCCCCTTTCCATGGCGGATCGCAAGTTCGGTATCGAAACGCTTTGCCTGCACGCGGGCCAGATCCCGGACGCGGCGACCGGCGCGCGCGCGGCACCGATCTACCAGACGACGTCCTTCGTGTTCGATTCCGCCGACCACGCCGCGAGCCTTTTCAACCTGCAGACGTTCGGCAACGTCTACTCGCGCATCTCGAATCCCACGGTCGCCGTGTTCGAGGAGCGCATGGCGGCGGTGGAAGGCGGGCGCTCGGCGCTCGCCGCAGCGACCGGGCAGGCCGCCGAAGCGACCGCGATCCTCACCTTGTGCAAGGCGGGAGACCACATCGTCTCGGCCTCGACCCTCTACGGCGGCACGCACACCCTGCTGCACGTCAACCTGCACAAGCTCGGCGTCGAGACCACCTTCGTGTCGCCCGAGGAGCCGGACAATTTCAGGAAGGCGATCCGCCCGAACACGAAGCTCCTGTACGCCGAGTCGCTCGGCAACCCGCTCATCAACATCGTCGACCTCGAGGCGCTCGCCGCGATCGCGCATGAGGCGCGCGTGCCCCTCGTGATCGACAACACCGTGCCCTCGCCCTACCTGCTGCGCCCGATCGACTGGGGCGCGGACATCGTGCTGCACTCGGCCACCAAGTACATCGGCGGACATGGCACGACCATGGGGGGCGTGATCGTGGACTCGGGCAAGTTCGACTGGGGCACCGGCAAGTTCCCCGAGTTCACCTCGCCGTCGCCCGGCTACCACGGCGTGATCTTCCACGAGACGTTCGGCGACTGCG
>DATDMW010000383.1:0-16255 GCA_036518595.1 Burkholderiales bacterium | reverse complement strand
CCCGCGCCCCGCTCCCGGCCGAAGCGGTCGGGCATCTCTTCGGCGAGATCATGTCGGCGTGCCGGGCGCTCGAGCACCCGGTCTCGGTGTCCTACCTCGGGCCGCAGGGCACGTTCAGCGAGATGGCGGTGGTGAAGCAGTTCGGCGCGAGCGTCGAGGGCCTGCCTTGCGCGTCGATCGACGAGGTGGTGCGCGCGGCCGAGACCGGCACCGCGCAGTACGCGCTGGTGCCGGTCGAGAACTCGACCGAGGGCGCGATCGGGCGCACGCTCGACCTGCTGCTCGCGACCCCCTTGAAGATCTGCGCCGAGGTGGTGTTGCGCGTGCAGCAGAATCTCATCGCGAAAGGCACGTCGTACGCCAAGGCGAAGAAGGTCTACTCGCACGCGCAGTCGCTCGCCCAGTGCCACGGCTGGCTGTCGCAGCATCTTCCGGGAGCCGAGCGCATCTCGGTCTCGAGCAACGCCGAGGCGGCACGGCTCGCGGCGAAGGAGGCGGGCGCGGTCGCGATCGGCCCCGAGATCGCCGCCGAGCGCTACGGCCTCAAGGTGCTCGCGCGCTCGATCGAGGACGATCCGAAGAACCGCACGCGCTTCCTCGTGCTCGGCGCGGAGGACGCGGGCCGCTCGGGCGCGGACCGCACCTCGCTCGTCATGACCGCGCACAACAAGCCCGGCGCCGTGCACGACCTGATCGCGCCGTTCGCCGCGCACGGCGTCTCGATGACGCGCCTGGAGTCGCGCCCGGCGCGCACCGGGCAGTGGGAGTACTACTTCTACGTCGATGTCGAGGGGCACCAGGGCGACGAGCGCGTCGCCAGGGCGCTGGCCGAGCTGCGCGCCAGGGCGCCCTTCGTCAAGATCTTCGGCAGCTACCCCGCTGCCGTCCTCTGAAGGACCCGCCGCCATGGATCTGTGCGAGCAGTGTCCTTCGTACATCCGCGCGATCGCGCCGTACCAGCCGGGCAAGCCGATCTCCGAGCTGGCGCGCGAGATGGGGCTCGACGAGAAGAAGATCATCAAGCTCGCCTCGAACGAGAACCCGCTCGGCGTGTCGCCCAAGGCGAGGAAGGCGATCGAGCGCGAGCTCGCCGATCTCTCGCGCTATCCCGACGGCAACGCGTTCGAGCTGAAGGCGACGCTCGCGAAGCGCTACGGCGTGTCGCAGGAGCAGCTCGTCGTCGGCAACGGCTCGAACGACCTGCTCGAGCTGGTCGCGTCGGCGTTCCTCGCGCCCGGGCGCGCGGCCGTCTACTCGCAGCATGCGTTCGCGGTCTATCCGCTCGCGACGATCGCGCGCGGGGCGGCCGGCATCGTCGTGCCCGCGAAGAGCTTCGGCCACGACCTGGCGGCGATGCGGGCGGCGATCACGCCCGAGACGCGCGTAGTGTTCGTCGCCAACCCGAACAATCCCACGGGCACCTTCGTCGCGGGGCGCGAGCTCGAGGCCTTCGTCGCGTCGGTGCCGCAGAGCGTCGCGGTGGTGATCGACGAGGCCTACACCGATTACCTCCCGCCCGAGAAGCGCTACGACAGCCTGTCGTGGCTGGCGAAGCACCCGCACCTGATCGTCACGCGCACCTTCTCCAAGGTCTACGGGCTCGCGGGGCTGCGTGTCGGCTTCGGCGTCATGAGCCCGAAGATCGCCGACCTGCTCAACCGCGTGCGCCAGCCGTTCAACGTCAACAGCCTCGCGCTCGCCGCGGCGACCGCCGCGCTCGGGGACGACGACTTCGTGAAGAAAAGCGCGGCGATGAACCGCGACGGGCTCGAGCGGATCGGCGCCGAGCTGAAGCGCCTCGGCATCGCCTTCATCCCGTCGTCGGCGAACTTCCTGACCTTCCGCATCCCGCCGATCGACCACAAGCCGCAGGCGGCGTTGGTCTACGACAAGCTCCTGCGCCTCGGGGTGATCGTGCGGCCGCTCGCGGGCTACGAGATGCCCGACCACCTGCGGGTGACGATCGGCACGCCCGAGGAGAACGAGCGCTTCCTCGAGGCGCTCAAGAAGGCGATGAACCTCAAATGAACAAGCTCGTCGTTGTCGGCGTCGGCCTGATCGGCGGCTCCTTCGCGCTCGCGCTCAAGCAGGCGAAAGCCGTCGGCACGGTCGTCGGCGTCGGGCGCAGCGAGGCGAACCTGCGTCGCGCGCGCGAGCTCGGCGTGATCGACGCGGCCGGCGCGTTCGATGCGGCGACGCTCGCCGACGCGAACCTCGTGATGATCGCGACGCCGGTCGGCGAGATGAGCGCCGTGTTTCGCGCGCTCGCGCCGCATCTCGGCCGCTCGACGGTGGTCACCGACGGCGGCAGCACCAAGCAGGACGTGATCGCCGCGGCGCGCCGCGAGCTCGGCGCCGCGCTGCCTCGCTTCGTCCCCGGGCACCCGGTCGCGGGGACCGAGAAGAGCGGCGCCGGCGCGGCCTTCGCGGATCTCTACCGCGGCCGCAAGGTCATCCTCACGCCGCTCGCCGAGACGCAGAAGGGCGCCGTCGACCTCGTGCGCGCCGCATGGTAGCGATGCGGCGCCGCCGTGCTCGATCTCGACCCGGCCGAGCACGACGCGATCCTCGCCTCGGTCAGCCATCTTCCGCACGTGCTCGCCTACGCGCTGGTGCACCAGGTCGCCCGCCACCCGCGCTCGGATCAGCTGTTCGCCTTCGCGGCCGGGGGTTTCCGCGATTTCACGCGCATCGCGTCGAGCCACCCGCGGATGTGGACCGACATCTGCCTCGCGAACCGCGAGGCGTTGCTCGCGGAGCTGGACCGCTACGGCGGCGAGCTCGCGCGCATCCGCGGCCTGCTCGAGCGCGGGGACGCGAAGATGCTCGAGGCGCTGTTCGCGCACGCGCGCGCGGCGCGCGACCGCTGGCTGGACTCCGGGCAGGAGCAGCCGCGCGACCCGAAGTCCTGAGGGCGCATGGATCATCTCGACCTCGCCCCCGTCCGCCGCGCGACGGGCAGCGTGCGTCTTCCGGGGTCGAAGAGCATCTCCAACCGCGTGCTGCTGCTCGCCGGCCTCGCGCGCGGGCGCACCGAGGTCCGCGGCCTGCTCGACGCCGACGACACGCGCGTGATGCGCGACGCGCTCGCGCGCCTCGGCGTCGCCGTGATCGCGAAGGAAGCCGCGCTCGACGTCATGGGCGCGGGAGGGCCGTTTCCGGCGAAGCGCGCCGAGCTCCACCTGGGCAACGCGGGTACCGCGTTTCGCCCGCTCACCGCCGTGCTCGCGCTGTGCGGCGGCGAGTACCGGCTCGACGGCGTCGCGCGCATGCGCGAGCGGCCGATCCGCGACCTGGTCGACGCGCTGAACGCAATCGGCGCGCGCATCGACTACACCGGCGCGACGGGGTATCCGCCGCTCGCCGTTCACCCCGCGAAGCTCTCGCTCGACGCGCCGGTGCGGGTGCGCGGCGACGTCTCGTCGCAATTCCTGAGCGCGCTGCTCATGGCGCTGCCGCTCGCCGGCCGCGATTCGGCGGTCGAGGTCGCGGGCGAGCTGGTCTCCAAGCCCTACGTCGAGATCACGCTGAACGTCATGCGCCGCTTCGGCATCGAGGCGCGGCGCTCCGGCTGGAGCCGGTTCGACGTTCCCGCGGGCGTCTACGCGAGCCCGGGCCGCATGCTGGTCGAGGGCGACGCCTCGTCGGCGTCGTACTTCCTCGCCGCCGGCGCGATCGCGGGCGGGCCGGTGCGCGTCGAGGGCGTCGGCCACGCGAGCATCCAGGGCGACGTGCGCTTCACCGACGTGCTCGAGCGCATGGGCGCGCGGGTGACTGTCGGCGAGGACTGGATCGAGGCGGCCTCGGGAGACGGCCTGCGCGGCGTCGACATGGATCTCAACCACATCCCCGATGCGGCGATGACGGCCGCGGTGGTGGCGCTCTTCGCCGAGGGCCCGACGACCATCCGGAACGTGGCCAACTGGCGGGTGAAGGAAACCGATCGCCTCGCCGCGATGTCGACCGAGCTCCGCAAGCTCGGGGCCCGGGTGGAGGAAGGCCCCGATTTCATCCGCATCGTGCCGGGTACGCTCACGCCGAACGCCGCCATCGACACCTACGACGATCACCGCATGGCGATGAGCTTCTCGCTGGTCGCGCTGGGCGGCGTGCCGGTGCGCATCATGGATCCGGGGTGCGTGCGCAAGACGTTTCCCGAGTACTTCGGCGAGCTGGCGAGGCTCGTCTCCGCGTGAGCGCCGCAGTTCCGATGCCGGTGCCGGTGATCGCCATCGACGGTCCCTCTGCGTCGGGCAAGGGGACGGTGGCCGAGCGCGTGGCCCGGGACCTGGGATACCGGTACCTCGACAGCGGCTCGCTCTACCGCCTGGTCGCGCTCGCTGCGCTGCGTGCGCAGGTGCCCCCGGAGCACGCCGCGCCCGTCGCCGGGAGCCTCGACGCGCGTTTCGAGGGGGGCGACATCTGGCTCGCGGGCGAGCGGGTGACCGACGCCATCCGCACCGAGGAGGTTTCCGCGGCGTCCTCGCGCGTGGCGGCCGTTCCGGCCGTCCGGGCGGCCCTGCTCGAGCGCCAGCGCGGGTTCCGGCAGCCCCCAGGACTGGTCGCCGAGGGCCGGGACATGGGGTCGATCGTCTTTCCCGACGCCAGCCTCAAAGTATTCCTCACGGCAAGCCCCGAATCCCGGGCCCAGCGGCGCTATAAACAGTTGATGGACAAGGGAATCGCTGCTACACTTGCCGGCCTTCTGCAGGATTTGCGCGAGCGCGACGCGCGCGATGCGTCGCGCAGCGTGGCGCCCCTCAAGCAAGGGCCGGACGCGCGGCTGCTCGACACGACGGACATGAGCGCGGCGCAGGCCGCCGCCCGGATCGTCGAGTGGTACCGCGGGACGCCTGGCGGAAGGAGCGGGTGAGAACCCCTTAGGCGACGAAGCGCGGCCCCGGGCCGTCTTTGTCTTTATCAACCAGCCCCGCCGGCGACGGCGGGCAAGTGCAGGTAAATCTTTTATGCCGAATGCAGCAACCGCAGTGGCTCCCCAACAGGAAAACTTCGCCGCGATGTTCGAGGAAAGCCTCACGCGCAAGGAGATGCGCACGGGCGAGGTCATCACTGCGGAAGTGATACGCGTCGACGTCAACTACGTCGTCGTCAACGCCGGGCTGAAGTCCGAGAGCTTCATCGCCCTGGAGGAATTCAAGAACGACCGCGGCGAGGTCGAGGTCAAGCCCGGCGACTTCACCAGCGTCGCCATCGAGGCGCTCGAGGACGGCTACGGCGAGACGCGGCTCTCGCGCGACAAGGCGAAACGTCTCGCCGCCTGGATGGACCTGGAAAAAGCCCTCGAGAACGGCTCGCTCGTGAAGGGCGTGATCTCCGGCAAGGTGAAGGGCGGCCTCACCGTCATGACGAACGGCATCCGCGCGTTCCTTCCCGGCTCGCTGGTCGATATCCGCCCGGTCAAGGACACCACTCCGTACGAAGGCAAGGAGATGGAGTTCAAGGTCATCAAGCTCGACCGCAAGCGCAACAACGTGGTCGTGTCGCGCCGCGCCGTGCTCGAGGCCTCGCAAGGCGCCGAGCGCGAGGCGCTGCTCGCCTCGCTGCAGGAAGGCGCGACGGTCAAGGGCATCGTCAAGAACATCACCGACTACGGCGCGTTCGTGGACCTGGGGGGCATCGACGGCCTCCTGCACATCACCGACCTGGCGTGGCGCCGGGTCAAGCACCCCTCCGAGGTGCTCTCCGTGGGCGACGAGGTGCAGGCGAAGGTGCTCAAGTTCGACACCGAGAAGAACCGCGTGTCGCTCGGCCTGAAGCAGCTCGGCGAGGATCCTTGGGTCGGCCTCTCGCGCCGCTATCCCCCGGGGACGCGTCTCTTCGGCAAGGTCACGAACCTCACCGATTACGGTGCGTTCGTCGAGGTCGAGCAGGGCATCGAGGGCCTGGTGCACGTGTCCGAGATGGACTGGACCAACAAGAACGTGCATCCGTCCAAGGTGGTGCAGCTCGGCGACGAGGTCGAGGTCATGATCCTCGAGATCGACGAGGAGCGCCGCCGCATCTCCCTCGGGATGAAGCAGTGCATGCCGAACCCGTGGGAAGAGTTCGCCATGAACTTCAAGAAGGGCGACAAGGTGAAGGGCCAGATCAAGTCGATCACCGACTTCGGCATCTTCATCGGGCTGCAGGGCGGCATCGACGGCCTGGTGCACCTGTCCGACCTGTCGTGGTCGACGCCGGGCGAGGAAGCCGTGCGCCAGTTCAAGAAGGGCGAGGAGGCCGAGGCGGTGGTGCTCTCGATCGACGTCGAGCGCGAGCGGATCTCGCTCGGCATCAAGCAGCTCGAGGGCGACCCGTTCAACAACTTCATCGCCGGCCACGAAAAGGGCAAGCTGGTGAGCGGCACGGTGAAGACGGTCGACGCCAAGGGCGCCGTGATCGCGCTCGCGGGCGACATCGAGGGCTACCTGCGAGCCTCCGAGATCTCGCGCGACCGGGTCGAGGACGCCCGCACGCACATGAAGGAGGGCGACAAGCTCACCGCGATGGTCATCAACGTCGACCGCAAGAACCGGACGATCAACCTCTCGATCAAGCAGAAGGACATGGCCGAGGAGAACGAGGCCATGGCGAAGCTGCAGAGCGAGAGCGCGGCCAGTGCGGGCAGCACCAACCTGGGTGCCCTGCTGAAGGCGAAGCTCGACAAACAGAACGTGCAGCAATAGCGCTCGGAACCCGCGGGAGGGTCACGCATGACGAAGTCGGAACTGATAGCCAGGCTGGCGGCGCGCTATCCGCAGCTCGTCGCCAAGGACGCGGAGTTCGCCGTCAAGATGATTCTCGACTCGATGACGCAGAGCCTGGTGAAGGGACAGCGGATCGAGATCCGCGGCTTCGGCAGCTTCGGCCTGAACCACAGGCCGGCGCGGACGGGCCGCAACCCGAAGTCCGGAGAAAAGGTCCACGTCCCCGAGAAATTCGTCCCGCACTTCAAGGCGGGCAAGGAGCTGCGGGAGCGGGTTGACCAGGATCAGAAGTAAGGGCCGGTCGGCATCGCGCGGCGGCGGCATCTTGCAGATGCCGCCGTTTGCGTTTTGAGAGACAGCACCAATGAAGATCATGGCGTGGATGTTCTGGCTGCTCGTGTTCGCGGCGCTGCTGCTGTTCGCCCTGCGCAACACCGATCCCGTGACGGTGCGGTTCTACCTCGACGCCGACTGGGAGGGGCCGCTGGTGCTGGCGCTGCTCGCGTTCTTCGCGCTCGGCGTGGTGTGTGGCGTGCTCGCCTGCACGTCGCGCCTGCTGCGGCAGCGGCGCGAGATCGTCGGCCTCAAGCGCGAGCTGCGCGCGCGCGGGGCGGACCGCGTTTCGGCGCCGCCCGAAGCGGCGGTGTGAGCGGCGATGGACTTTACCGATTTCCAGCTCTGGTGGCTGTTCGGGTTCGCCCTGTTCTTCGGCCTGGGCTGGCTTGCCGCGCGCATCGACATCAAGCACCTGCTGTCCGAGTCGAAGCAGCTGCCGCGCTCCTACTTCCGCGGATTGAACTTTCTCCTGAACGAGCAGCCCGACAAGGCGATCGAGGCGTTCATCGAGGTCGTGAAGGTCGACCCCGAGACGATCGAGCTGCACTTCGCGCTGGGGAGCCTGTTCCGGCGGCGCGGCGAGACCGAGCGCGCGATCCGCATGCACAGGAACCTGCTCGAGCGCTCGGACCTCGGGCAGGAGCAGCGGCTGCACGCGATGGTCGAGCTGGGCCAGGATTACCTCAAGGCGGGGCTGCTCGACCGCGCCGAGGAGGTGTTCGTCAAGCTGAAGGACTCGACGCACCGGCCGGCCGCGCTCAAGTTCCTGCTCGAGATCTACCAGCAGGAGAAGGACTGGCTGAAGGCGATCGAGATCGCGCGCGAGCTGGGGAAGGACACGGGCGAGTCGTGGCAGAAGGAGATCGCCAATTATTACTGCGAGCTCGCGGCCTCGGAGGCGACGCACTCGCGGCCCGAGGAGGCGAAGCGCCATCTCGGCGACGCGCTCGCGGTGCACCGCAAGTGCGTGCGCGCCAACATCGTCCTGGGCGACATCGCGGCCTCCGCGGGGGATCACGCCGGGGCCATCGAGGCGTGGAAGCGCATCGAGCAGCAGAACCCGGTCTACCTCGCCCTGGTCGCGCAGCGGCTGCTCGAGGCCTACCGCGCGCTCGGGCGCCCGGCCGAAGGCCTGACGCTTCTGCGCGGATGGCTCTCGGCGTGGCCCTCGCTCGACCTGCTCGACGTCGCGTTCCAGTCGACGCTCGAGATCGAGGGCACCGAGACCGCGTACAAGCTGGTGAAGGACGAGCTGCGCCGCAACCAGACGCTGCTCGGCCTGGACAAGCTGCTCGAGGCGCAGGTGCTCGTCGCGCCGGTCGAGCGGCGCCACGACCTGGAGCTGGTGCGCAATCTCGTGCACAACCACACACGGCGCCTGGCGCGCTACAAATGCGAGAACTGCGGCTTCAAGGCGCGGCAGTTCTACTGGCACTGTCCCGCGTGCGGCGGATGGGAGACGTACCCGCCGAAGCGGACCGAGGAAACTGACCTGACACCATGAAGATCACTGTAAACGGCACGGGCTACGTCGGGCTCGTCACGGGGGCATGCCTCGCCGAGGTGGGAAACGACGTCCTCTGCCTCGATATCGACGAGCGCAAGATCCGCATCCTCAACGAAGGCGGCATCCCGATCTACGAGCCGGGGCTGGAAGCCGTCGTCAAGCGCAACCGCGCAGTCGGGCGCCTGAGCTTCACCACCGGCATCGAGGAGGCGGTCGCGTTCGGCACGGTGCAGATCATCGCGGTCGGCACGCCGCCGGGTGAGGACGGCTCGGCCGACCTTTCGCACGTGGTCGAGGCCGCGCGCAACATCGGCCGACACATGGACGGCTACCGCCTCGTGGTCGACAAGTCCACCGTCCCCGTCGGCACCGCCGACCAGGTGCGCAAGGCGGTCGCCGAGGAGCTGGCGCGCCGCGGCGCGAAGCATCCGTTCGCGGTGGTCTCGAATCCCGAGTTCCTCAAGGAGGGCGCCGCGGTCGAGGACTTCATGCGTCCGGACCGAATCGTCATCGGCAGCGACGACGAGGAGTCGACGCGCCTGATGCGCGATCTCTACGCGCCGTTCCAGCGCAATCACGACCGCGTGATCGTCATGGATGCGCGCTCGGCGGAGCTGACCAAGTACGCGGCCAATGCCATGCTCGCGACCCGCATCTCGTTCATGAACGAGATCGCGAACCTGGCCGAGAAGCTCGGCGCGGACATCGAGCACGTGCGCAAGGGCATCGGCGCCGACCCGCGCATCGGCTATCACTTCCTGTACCCCGGCGCGGGCTACGGCGGCTCGTGCTTCCCGAAGGACGTGAAGGCACTGCTGCACACCGCCGCCGGCGCGGGCGGCTCGCTGCCCATCCTCGATGCCGTCGAAGCGACCAATGCGCGGCAGAAAGAGGTGCTCGGTGCCAAGATCGCGAGGCGCTTCGGCGGAGCGGTGCGCGGGAAGCGGGTCGCGCTGTGGGGCCTCGCCTTCAAGCCGAACACCAACGACATGCGCGAGGCGCCGAGCCGCGTGCTGATCGAGCAGCTGCTCGCCGGCGGGGCGAGCGTGCGCGCGTACGACCCGATCGCGATCCCCGAGGCGAAGCATCTCTACGCGGGTCGCGCCGGCATCGACTTCGCGGACTCGCCGCTCGCGGCGCTGGACGGCGCCGACGTGCTCGCCATCATCACCGAGTGGACCGAGTTCCGCAGCCCGGACTTCGACGCGATCAAGGCGCGGCTGAAGACGCCCGCCATCTTCGACGGCCGCAATCTCTACGATCCCGAGCAGGTCGCGCGCCACGGGCTGGAGTACTATCCGATCGGAAGAAAGGTCAGGCAGCGGGCATGAACGCGAAGGAACGACCCAGCGGCTTCGATCCGTCCGCGCTCGGGCGGGCGCGCATCCTCGTCGTCGGGGACGCGATGCTGGACCGCTACTGGTTCGGCGAGGTGACGCGCATCTCGCCCGAGGCGCCGGTGCCGATCGTCAAATTCGTGCGCGCCGAGGAGCAACCGGGTGGCGCGGCCAACGTCGCGCGCAACGCCGCCGCGCTCGGCGCCAAGGTGTCGCTGCTCTCGGTGATCGGCGACGACGAGCCGGGCGGCACGCTGCAGCAGCTGGTCGAGCGCGACGGCGTCACCGCCTGCCTGCACCGCGACGGCTCGATCCGGACCACCGTGAAGCTGCGCATGATCGGCGGCGCGCGCCGGCAGCAGCTGCTGCGCGTCGACTTCGAGACCCCGCCCAGCCGCGAGGTGCTGCTCGACAAGCTCGCCGACTACCGGCGGCTTCTCTCGGATTGCGAGGTCGTCATCCTTTCCGACTACGGCAAGGGCGGGCTGACGCACATCGCGCAGATGGTCCAGCTCGCAAGAGCGCAGGACAAGGTCGTGCTCGTCGATCCCAAGGGCCACGACTACTCGCGCTACGAGGGCGCGACCGTCGTCACGCCCAATCGCGACGAGCTCGCGCAGGTCGTCGGTCCCTGGGCCGACGACGCCGAGCTCGCCGACAAGGCGCGCGCGCTGCGCGCGAAGCTCAAGCTCGACGCGCTGCTCGTGACCCTCGGCGAGAAGGGCATGACGCTGTTCCAGGCCGACCGGATGCTGCACGAGCCGGCCAAGGTGCACGAGGTCTCGGACGTGAGCGGGGCGGGCGACACCGTCATCGCGACGCTCGGCGTGATGCTCGCAATCGGCACGCCGCTCGAGGACGCGATGCGCATCGCCAACTCGGCGGCGGGCGTGAAGGTCACCAAGTTCGGCGCGACGGTGGTGCGCCCCGACGAGCTGATGGCGGCGCTGTCGTGAACCGCTACGTCGTGACCGGCGCCGCCGGCTTCATCGGCTCGAACCTCGTGCGCGCGCTGAACGCCCGCGGCGAGACCGAGATCATCGCCGTCGACGATCTCACCCGGGGCGACAAGTACCGCAACCTGGTCGACTGCAGCATCGCCGATTTCCTCGACAAGCGCGATTTTGTGGAGCGGCTGGCACGCGGCGATTTCGAGGGCGCGGTCGACGCGGTCTTCCACCAGGGCGCGTGCACCGTCACGACCGAGACCGACGGGCGCTACATGATGGAGAACAACTACCGCTACTCGCTCGCGCTGCTCGACTTCTGCCTCGAAGAGGAGGTGCCGCTCATCTACGCGTCGTCGGCCGCGGTCTACGGCGCGAGCACGACCTTCCGCGAGGCCCCGGCGTTCGAGGCGCCGCTCAACGTGTACGGCTATTCCAAGCTCCTCTTCGACCAGGTGGTGCGCCGGCGCCTGCCCGAGGCCGACTCGCAGGTCGCGGGCTTCCGCTACTTCAACGTCTACGGCCCGAGGGAGGCGCACAAGCAGGCGACCGGCATGGTGTCGGTCGCGTGGCAGCTATTCAGGCAGTACCGCGCCGACAAGCGCGTGCGCCTGTTCGAGGGCTCGGCCGGCTACGGTCCCGGCGAGCAGCAGCGCGACTTCGTGTCGGTGGAGGACGTGGCGAAGGTCAACCTGCACTTCCTCGATCACCCGGAGCTCTCGGGCATCTTCAACCTCGGGACCGGCAAGGCGCAGAGCTTCAACGACGTCGCCGTCGCCGCCATCAATGCCTGCCGCCGCGCGGAGAGCCAGCCGCCGCTCTCGCTTGCGCAGATCCGCGACCAGGGACTGATCGAATACATCCCGTTCCCCGAGAAGCTCAGGGGCAAGTACCAGAGCTACACCCAGGCCGATCTTTCGGCGCTGCGCCGCGCGGGCTATCGCGCGCCCTTCCTCACGGTCGAGGAGGGCGTCGGGCGCTACGTCAGCGCGCTGCTGGAGGGCGAGCGATGAGCAAGCCGCTCACGATCGAAGACACGGTCGGCAACACGCCGCTGGTGCGGCTGAAGCGCCTCCCGGGAAGCACGTCGAACGTCGTCCTGTGCAAGCTCGAAGGCAACAACCCGGCCGGCTCGGTCAAGGACCGGCCGGCCCTGTCGATGATCGTGCGCGCCGAGAAGCGCGGCGCGATCAAGCCCGGCGACACGCTGATCGAGGCGACCAGCGGCAACACCGGCATCGCGCTCGCGATGGCGGCCGCGATGCGCGGCTACCGCATGGTGCTCGTCATGCCCGAGCACCTGTCGGTCGAGCGCCGGCAGGCAATGCGCGCCTACGGCGCCGAGATCGTGCTCACGCCCAAGGCCGGCGGCATGGAGGCCGCGCGCGATCTGGCCGAGAAGATGCGCGTCGAGGGCAAGGGCATCATCCTCGACCAGTTCGGCAACCCGGACAACCCGCTCTCGCACTACGAGGGCACGGGCCCGGAGATCTGGCGCGACACCGGCGGCAAGCTCACGCACTTCGTGAGCAGCATGGGCACGACCGGGACCATCATGGGCTGCTCGCGCTTCTTCAAGGAGCAGAACCCGAAGGTGCAGATCATCGGCTGCCAGCCGACCGAGGGCTCGCAAATCCCGGGAATCCGCAAGTGGCCCGCGGCCTACCTGCCGAAGATCTACGACGCGAAACGCGTCGATCGCATCGAGTACGTGAGCCAGGCCGACGCCGAAGACATGACGCGTCGGCTCGCGCGCGAGGAGGGCATCTTCGCGGGCATCTCTTCGGGCGGGGCCGTGGCGGTCGCGCTGCGCGTGTGCGCCGAGGTGAGGAACGCCGTGATCGTGGCCATCGTCTGCGACCGCGGCGACCGCTATCTCTCGACCGGCGTGTTCCCCGACTAGGCGGCGTCCCGTGACGCCGGTGCTCGCGTTCGACATCGAGACCGTCCCGGACGTCGCGGGCCTGAGGCTGCTGCACGAGATCGATCCGCGCGTCCCGGACCGTGACGTCGCCGAGTTCGCGTTCCGCGAGCGGCGCGCGCGCTCGGGCAACGATTTCCTGCCGCTGCACCTGCACCGCGTGATCGCGATCGCCTGTTCGCTGCGCGAGGGCGAGACCTTCCGGTGCTGGTCGCTGGGCGATCCGGATTCGAGCGAGGCGGATTTGATCCAGCGTTTTTTCGCGGGCATCGACAAGTACACGCCGCAGCTCGTGTCCTGGAACGGCGGCGGCTTCGATCTTCCGGTGCTCAACTACCGCAGCCTGATCCACGGGATTTGCGCTCCGCGATACTGGGACACGGGAGACGACGACAAGGATTTCCGCCACAACAACTACATCAACCGTTATCACGCCCGCCACACGGATCTGATGGACGTGCTCTCGATGTACCAGGCGCGCGCGACCGCGCCGCTCGACGACGTCGCGCAGCTGCTCGGCTTTCCGGGCAAGCTCGGGATGGACGGCTCCAGGGTGTGGGATGCGTACCAGGCGGGCGGGATCCGCGAGATCCGCAACTATTGCGAGACCGATACCGTCAACACGTATCTCGTGTTCCAGCGGTTCCAGATGCTCCGCGGCGCGTGCCAGCCGGAGCGCTACCGCGAGGAGATCGAGCTCGTGCGCTCGACGCTGTCCCGGTACGACGCGCCGCACTGGCGCGAATTCCTCGGCCGGCTGAAGTAGGCCGGCCGCGCGCATGCCGCGGGTGACGATCGAGTCCCTGGACCGGGAAGGCCGCGGCGTCGCCCGCCGCGACGGCAAGGCGGTCTTCGTCGAGGGAGGGCTGACCGGCGAGACGGTGGAGTATGCGGTCGTCCGCGACAAGCCGACCTTCGAGATCGGCCGAGTCGAAGCCGTGCTCGAGCCCAGCGCCGAGCGCGTCGAACCGAGGTGCCGCTTCTTCGGCATCTGCGGCGGCTGCGCCATGCAGCACCTCGATGTGCGCGCGCAGGTCGCGGCCAAGCAGCGCGTGCTCGAGGATGCGCTCTGGCACATCGGCCGCGTGCGCCCCGAGACGATGCTGCGCGCGATCTACGGCGAGCCGTGGGGCTACCGGCACCGCGCGCGCCTGTCGGCCCGCTTCGTGCCGAAGAAGGGCGGCAGCCTCGTCGGCTTCCACGAGCGCAAGTCGAGCTACGTGGCGGACATGACGAGCTGCGAGGTCCTCCCCGGGACCATTTCGCGGCTGCTGCCCGCGCTGCGCAGACTGGTCGACGGCCTGTCGATCCGCGAGAGGATGCCGCAGATCGAGGTGTCGATCGGCGACGCCGCGACCGTGCTCGTGTTCCGCGTCCTCGAGCCGCCCGGCCCCGCGGACGGGGAGCGGCTGCGCGCCTTCGCCGACGCGCACGGCGTCCAGGTCTGGCTGCAGCCGGCCGGGCCCGAGTCCGCGGCCCGGTTCTGGCCGGAGGACGCGCCGGCGCTCGACTACGCGCTCGCGGACTTCGACGTTCGCATCGGCTTCCTTCCCACCGATTTCACCCAGGTGAACCACGGAGTGAACCGCATTCTCGTGCGGCGCGCCATGGCGCTGCTCGATCCGCGCCCGGGCGAGCGCATCGGCGACCTCTTCTGCGGGCTCGGCAATTTTGCGCTGCCGATCGCGCGGCTCGGCGCCGCGGTGACGGGCTTCGAGGGGAACGCCGGGCTGATCGAGCGCGCGCGCGCGAACGCGCGGGCGAACGGCCTCGAGGCGGAATTCCGCGCGATCGACCTGTTCGACGCGGCGGCGTGCGCGGAGCTGCCCGCCTTCGACAAGGCGCTGCTCGACCCGCCCCGCGACGGCGCGATCGAGCTGGTGAAGTCCTTCGCCGCGCGGCCGCCGCGACGCATCGTCTACGTTTCCTGCGATCCCGCCACGCTCGCGCGCGACGCCGGGGTGCTTGTGCAGGCGCAGGGCTACCGCTTCGCCGCCGCCGGGGCGGTGAACATGTTCCCGCACCCGGCGCACGTCGAGTCGCTCGCGCTGTTCGAGCGCGACTAGCGCCCGGCCGCGGTCACGCGGCGCGGCGCTGCTGCTGCAGCCAGAGGAAGCCTTCGCCGGGCTCGGTCACGACCTTGACGGTCCCGCCGCGATTGTTCGCGACGACCTGGAGAAAGCGCTCGGGCGTCACGCGCTCGGGCCGGCAGACGACCGCGAACGCGATCGGCGGCCCCTGCGTATTCGCCATGATCTTGCCGATGTCGGACCGGTCGAGGATCGGGACGTTGCCGGCGACGTCGCGCGTATCGATGAGCACTCTCGCGATGCCGTCGCGGCGGCAGGTGTCGATGAGCGCGCGCAACGTGCGCATCGCGCCCGCCATTTCCCACTCGCCTTCGACCCGCACGACGGCGCAGCCGTCGCGATGTTCCAGGTGAATTCGAAGAGCCATGTCTCGCCTCGCTTTCGGGGCGTCGAGTCGGGGAGGGGGCAAAGTGAGACCCTCGCGCGCCGGACGCGTTCGGGCCGGACGGACGATATGGGCCTGTCGGCGCGCGCATAAGGGAACGTTATGCCGCGAGTCTCATCTAATCCGGGCGCTTGACTCCGTAATCAACCCCATTCCCCTCACTCACGCTGCGTCGCAGCAAGGAGAGTCCCATGTTTCGACCCGCAGTCGGCTTGGCTCTCGCCGGCCTCGCTCTTCCCGTCGCTCTGCTGTCGTGCGCCGGCATGCCCGGCGCGTCCCGAAGCACGATGTCCGAGAACGACGGCCGCATCGCCGGCCATGCCGAGCGCATGCTCGATGAAGGCCGGCAGATCTTCCGCTTCGACACCCTCGGCTCCGAGGCCTTCTGGGGCGATGCGCTGCACCTGCACCAGGCGATCGCCGGTGCCGCGAACGGCGGGGTCGGCCCGGGCGTGAGCCCCAAGACCGCGCTCGCGGTCGGCCTCAAGGTCGACGCGGATGCGCTGCCGGCGTCCTTGGTGGAGCAGATCAAGGCGGGGAAGGTGAACCTGGACGATCCCGCGACGACGCTCGCGCTGCTCAAGCTGAACTCCGTGGTCGGCGTCACCGGCCACTTCGACGGCGCCGGGAAGATCACCTCGATCGGCATCCAGTGCGCGTTCTGCCACGCGACGGTCGACGACTCCTTCGCGCCCGGCATCGGCAAGCGCCTGGACGGCTGGGCCAACCGCGACCTGAACGTCGGCGCCATCGTCTCGCTCGCGCCGAATCTCAAGCCGTTCACCGATCTGCTCGGCGTGGACGTCGCGACGGTGAAGAAAGTGCTGGCGAGCTGGGGCCCGGGATGTTTCGACGCCGAGCTCGACAAGGACGGCAAGGCGCTGCGTCCCGACGGCAAGCGGGCCTGCACGCTGATCCCGCCCGCGTTCGGCCTCGCCGGCGTGAACCTGCATACGTGGACCGGCTTCGGCTCCGTGCCGTACTGGAATGCGTACGTCGGCGTGACCGAGATGCACGGCTCGGGC
>DATDMW010000382.1:0-6328 GCA_036518595.1 Burkholderiales bacterium | reverse complement strand
GCCGCCATGATCGCGTGCGCGCCGATCCTCGTGCGGCTCTCGGACACGAGCCCGGGGGCGAGCGCGTTCTGGCGCGTCGCGCTGTCGGCGCCGGTGCTCGCGCTGTGGGCGCGGGCGGAGCCGGGTGCGCATCGCGCGGCGCCCGCATCGTGGACGCCGCTCGTCCTGGCGGGACTGTGCTTCGCCGGCGACCTCGCCGCCTGGCACGTCTCGATCGTCTACACCTCGGTCGCGAACGCGACGCTCGAAGCCAATTTCGCGCCGGTCTTCGTCACCGCCGGGGCCTGGCTGCTGTGGCGCGAGCGCCCCAGCGCGCTGTTCGTCGGCGCGCTCGGGCTGACGGCGGCCGGCGCGGCGCTCCTCATCGCCCCGAATTTCGCCCTGGGCGGCAGGACGCTCGCCGGCGACGCGCTCGGCGTCCTCACCGCGGTGTTCTACGCCGGCTACATGCTCGCGCTCAAGTCCGCCACCCGCGGCGCGTCGACCGCGCGCATCATGGCGGTCAGCACCGCGGTCGCCGCCGTCGTTCTGTTGCCGTACGCGCTCGCGACCGCCGAGGTGTTCCGCGCGCAGGACGCGCGCGGCTGGCTGGTCCTGGCCGCGCTCGCGCTCGTGCCGCAGGTCGGCGGCCAGAGCCTGATCGCGTTCGGCTTCGCGCGGCTGCCCGCGTCGCTCTCGGCCGTGAGCCTGCTGCTGCAGCCGCTGCTCGCCGCGCTGTACGCGTGGCTGCTGCTCGGCGAGGCGATGTCGGGGATGCAGATGGCGGGCGCCGCGATCGTGCTCGCGGGCATCCACCTCGCGCGGCGCGGCCGATAGCGGACGCCGCGCGGCCGCTCAGCGGACGCCCAGCAGCGACGGAATCCAGCCCGCCGGAAACGGCAGGTGCAGCAGCAGGTCGAACAGCCCGAAGAAGAACGCCCAGACCACCGCCGTGAAGATCGCGGAGAACACCCACCCCCGCTTGCCCTGGACGCGCAGATAGGCGAGCACGAACACCGGCACGGCGATCAGGAACCCGAGCAGCAGGATGCCGAAGAAGAAGCCGAGGATCCATCCCGCCGCGACGGCCGTGCGCCGCAGCGCGACCGACTGCGGGAGGTGATCCGAGAGCTTGAAATCGGAGGCGCTCTGAGCCGACGCGCCGTACAGCGACCACAGCACCTCGGCCGCGGCCAGGAAGAACAGCGGCACACAGATGACGAGCGGGAACAGCGCGGCCTTCGCGGGCCAGCCCCAGGCGCTGATCACGCCCCACGCCGACACGAGCATGACGACGACGCCGAGCGCGAGCGAAGCCTTGTTATGCACGCGCCCTCCGCGTCCGGCGCGCCTGCCAGATCGGATAGCAGATGACGACGACTGCGATCGCGAACAACGCCACCACGATGGGACGCGTGAGCCACGACGCGTGGTAGCGCGCGACCGAGATGTAGAGATAGTTCTCGGCGATCTTCCCGAGCACGAGGCCGAGGACGAACGGCGCGCGCGGCCAGCCGGCGACCACCATGAGCCAGCCGATCCCGCCGCACAGGAGCATCACGACGAGGTCGCCGTACTGGTTGTTGGCGGTGTACGCGCCGATGAAGATCAGCACCAGGATCACCGGCACGAGCAGCTCGCCGGGCACGTTCGTGAGCGACGCGAGCCGGTTCAGGAACACCAGGCACGCCGCGACCGTGATGATGTTGGCGAGCACGATGGTCCACACCATCGAGTAGGTGATGGCCAGGTTCTTGGTCAGCATGTCGGGCCCGGGAACGAGGCCCATCAGGAAGAAGCCGCCGAGGATCACCGCCATCGAGGCGCTCCCCGGGACGCCGAAGGCGATCGTCGGGATGAGCGACCCGCCCTCCTTCGAGTTGCTCGCGGCGCCCGGGCCGATGACGCCGCGCACGTCGCCGCGGCCGAAGCCCTTGCGCTCCTCCTCGGTCTTCGCGCTCTGCACCGCGTGGCCGTAGGCCATCCATTGCGCCACCGGACCGCCCAGGCCGGGGGTGATGCCGATGAAAGTCCCGATCAGGCTGCAGCGGATCGCCAGGCCGAAATGGTGGAACGTGTCCTTCACGCCCTCGAGCACGCCTCTGCCCACCTTGCCGACCCGCGTGTTGTCGCCCGCGATCGAGCTGCCGCGCACCACCAGGTCGAGGATCTCCGGCACCGCGAACAGCCCGACCAGCACCGCCACGATGTCCAGGCCCTGCCAGAGATAGAGCGTGCCGAAGGTGAAGCGCGCCACCCCCGCCTGCGGGTCCTGCCCGACCGTCGCGAGCAGCAGGCCCAGCCCCCCGGCGATGAATCCGCGCACCATCCCGCGCGCGCCATGCCCGCTGAGCGACGCGATGAAGGCGAGGCCGACGATGGCCAGCATGAACAGCTCCGGAGATCCGAACGCCAGCACCAGCGGCCGCACGATCGGGATCGCGAGCGCGAGCGCGAGCGCCCCGACCAGCGCGCCGAGCAGCGAGCTCGACAGCGCGGCGCCGAGCGCGCGCCCCGCCTCGCCTTTTTTCGCCATGGAATGCCCGTCGAGGATGATCGCGGCCGTGGTCGACTCGCCCGGGATGCCGAACAGCACCGAGGTGATGTCGCCCGTGGTGGCGACCACCGAGTGCATCCCGAGCAGGAAGGCCAGCGCCTCGTGCGGCTTCATCGCGTAGATGAAGGGCAGCATGAGCGCGAGCGTGGTGACGCCGCCCAGCCCCGGCAGCAGCCCGACCCAGAACCCGAGCAGGATGCCGAGCCCCATGAAGGCGAGCGCCTTCCACTGCAGGACCAGCAACAGCCCGTCCAGGGCGGACTCGATCATTCGCCGAACTTCACGTACTTGCGAAACTCGTCGACGACGTCCTTCGGCTGGTTCAGGACCTCTTTCATGACCTCGAGCGCCTGGTCGCCGCTGACGAAGTTGAGCGTCATGTCGGATTTCTTCGCCTCGGCGAGCAGGTCCGGGTCGGCGAGGGATTTCACGAACGCGTCGCGCAGGATGTTCAGGAGGTTGTCCGGTGTGCCGGGCGTCATGACGTACGGGCGGCCGACGACCTCGGGCGCCGAGCGCAGCGCCATCATCGCCTTCGCGCGCGGGTTCGGCGCGAGGCTCTCGTCGGTGGGCAGGTTCGCGATCTCGGGCTCGCTCGCGCGCGAGCGGATGACGGGATGCACGAGCTTGCGCTCGACGAACGGCGCGATCGACGAATACGAGCCGGCGCGGGCGTCGGCCTCCTTGCGCTCGACGGCCAGCATGATGTCGGCGCTGCTCGAGTAGCCGCTCACGAGCTTGAGGTTCACGCCGAGGAACTCCTTCAGCAGCAGCGGGAAGTCGTAGGTGTTGGCCCCGGGTCCGGTCGCGCCGACGACGATCGGCTCCTTCGCCTTCCTCATGTCGTCGAAGGTCTTGTACGGCAGGTCATCCCGGACGGCGAGCACCGTGGTCTCGCTCGCGGCCGAGCCGATCCACGCGAACTTCAGCATGTCGAACTTGACGCCGTCGACCTTGAGCAGCTGCCCGATCGGCAGGTTGCGGTTGAAGGTGCCGATCGTGAGCCCATCGGGCTTCGCCTGGGCGTAGACGTAGTTGGCCGCGATCAGGCTGTTGGCTCCGGGCATGTTCTGCACGATCACCGTCGGCGCGCCCGGGATGTACTTCGGCAGGTAGCGCGACAGCAGCCGCGCCACCGTGTCGTAGCCGCCGCCCGGCTTGTAGCCGACGACGATCGTGAGGGTCTTGCCTTCGAAGTACGGGGCCTGGCTCTGACGGTTGCAGCCCACGAGCGCCAGCAGGGCGAGCGCCGTGAATAGCGCGAAGCGGATTCTCATCATCCCTCCTCGTTCCGGTAAGTCGTAGTCTTGGATTCCTCGTGCCGGCTGCGAGCCGGCCGGCGGTGTCCCCCGCCCCGGGAAAGCAGGGATCATCCTACGAATGCGGGGCCCGAGTAAATAGCCGGCTCACGTTCCGCCGCGTGAAACGACGACCTGCGCCTCGCCCTGCGCGCGCGCCTCGATCCGGCCGATGCGCCAGGCCGTCTCCCCGGCGGCGCGCAGCGCCTCCTGCGCGCGGGCGGCGTCGCGCTCGTCGACCACCACCACCATGCCGATGCCGCAGTTGAACACCCGCAGCATCTCGGCCTCGGCGACGTTGCCCTGCTGCTGCAGCCAGGCGAAGATCGGCGGCGGCGTCCATGCGCCGCGATCGAGCACGGCCTTCGTTCCGTCGGGCAGAACGCGCGGCACGTTCTCGACCAGCCCTCCGCCGGTGATGTGCGCCAGTCCTTTCACCGTCATCGCGCGCATCAGCGCGAGCAACGGCTTGACGTAGATGCGCGTGGGCTCGAGCAGCGCCTCGGCCAGCGTGCGCCCGTGGAAGCTCGATCCCGGATCCGCGCCCGACACGTCGAGGATGCGCCGCACCAGCGAGTAGCCGTTCGAGTGCGCGCCGCTCGACGCCAGCCCGAGCACCGCGTCGCCCGGCGCGATCGAGCGCCCGTCGATGAGCGCGCCTTTCTCGACGACGCCGACGGCGAAGCCGGCGAGATCGTACTCGCCCTCGGGATACATGCCCGGCATCTCGGCGGTCTCGCCGCCGATCAGCGCGCACCCGGCGAGATCGCAGCCGCGCGCGATGCCGGCGACGACCTGCGTCGCGACGCCGACGTCGAGCCTGCCGCACGCGTAGTAATCGAGGAAGAAGAGCGGCTCGGCGCCCTGCACCAGGATGTCGTTCACGCTCATCGCCACGAGGTCGATGCCGACCGTGTCGTGACGGTTCAGCCGGAACGCGAGCTTGAGCTTGGTGCCGACGCCGTCGGTGCCCGAGACCAGCACGGGCTCGCGGTAGCGCTTCGGGATCTCGCACAAGGCGCCGAAGCCGCCGATGCCCGCGAGCACCTCGGGGCGCATGGTCCGCTTCGCGAGCGGCTTGATCGCCTCGACCAGCGCGTCGCCCGCGTCGATATCGACGCCCGCGTCGCGGTAGCTGATCGGCTTTCGACTGGCCAAGAGGGAGGGATACCGCTAGAGTCTCGTTTTCCGCGCGAATTCTAATCGAAAATGCTTCCCGCCCGCCGCGCTGACCGAGAGAAATGGTGGTGGCTGGCGCTGGGGCTCGGCTTCCTGCTGCTGCTGTACTTCCTGTCGCCGATCCTCACGCCTTTCCTGCTCGGCGGGATCCTCGCGTACATCCTCAATCCCCTGGTGACCTGGCTCGAGCGCCACCGCGTCAACCGGACCTTCGGCGCGGTGATCGGCATCGCGCTGGTCGCGAGCGTGCTCGTGCTGCTGGTGCTGATCGTCGTGCCCCTGTTCGCGAAGGAGGCGCGCATGCTGGGCGAGCGGCTGCCGGGCGCGCTGGAGCAGGCCAACGCGCGGCTGGTGCCCTGGCTGCACGATCGCTTCGGCATCGATCTGCAGCTCGACCCGGCGAGCGTGCGCGACTATTTTGCCGACGCGGTGAAGGGCACCGAGGGGCTGATCGCGACGGTGCTCCAGTCCCTGAAAGTGGGCGGCGCGACGCTGGTCGGCATCCTCGTCACCGTGCTGCTCATCCCGGTCGTGCTCTTCTACCTCATGCGCGACTGGGACCGGCTCATCGCGGTCGTCGAGAGCCTCGTGCCCCGCACCCTGCACCCCAAGGTATCCGAGATCGCCCGGGAGACCGACGTCGTGCTCGCCGAGTTCCTGCGCGGGCAGCTCTCGGTGATGTTCGTGATGAGCTTCTACTACTCGATCGCGCTGTGGATCGCCGGGCTCGATTTCTACCTTCCGGTCGGGGTCATCACCGGGATCCTCGTGTTCATTCCGTACGTCGGCTCGTTCACCGGACTGCTCCTCGCCACGCTCGCGGGCCTCATCCAGTTCGGCCCGACGATGGGGCTCGTCTGGGTGCTGGTCGCCTTCGGCATCGGCCAGGCGATCGAGGGCATGGGCGTCACGCCGCTGCTCGTCGGCAAGCGCATCGGCCTGCACCCGGTCGCCGTGATCTTCGCGCTGCTCGCGTTCGGGCAGCTGTTCGGCTTCTTCGGCGTGCTGCTCGCGCTGCCCGCGAGCGCGGCGCTGCTGGTCGGCCTGCGGCACCTGCGCGCGCGCTACATCGCGAGCTCCGTGTACGGCGGCGACGCGGGCTAGGCGGCCGTGCGGCAACTGGTCCTCGAGCTCGCGCCGCCCGAGCCGCCCAGCTTCGCGAGCTACGTTCCCGGCCGCAACGCCGCCGCGCTCGCCGCGCTCGAGAGCGCGCTCGCGGGCGGCGAGCGCTTCGTCTACCTCTGGGGCCCTTCGGGGAGCGGCAAGACGCACCTGCTGCGCGCCTTCGAGACCGCCGGCGGCCGCGCGGCCGACG
>DATDMW010000381.1:0-3773 GCA_036518595.1 Burkholderiales bacterium | reverse complement strand
AAGTCGCTCTGCTATCAGCTGCCGGCGCTGATGCGCGCGGACCTGACGGTCGTCGTCTCGCCGCTCGTGTCGCTCATGCAGGATCAGGTCGAGGGCCTCGAGCGCGCGGCTCCGGGGCGCGCCGCGCTCGTCAACGCGCAGCAGGACCAGGCGGCCAACCGCGGCGCGATCGCCCGCGCGGCGGCGGGCGAGGTGAAGCTGCTCCACGTCGCTCCGGAGCGCTTCTCGTCGCCCGGGTTCCTCGAGGCGATGCGCGACGTCGGCGTGGGCCTGTTCGTCGTGGACGAGGCGCACTGCGTGTCGCAGTGGGGGCACGACTTCCGGCCCGAGTACCTGCAGCTCTCGCTCCTGCACGAGCGCTTCCCGGACGTCCCGCGCATCGCGCTCACCGCGACCGCCGACCCGCAGACGCGGAGCGAGATCATCCGTCGCCTGGAGCTCGGGCGGGCGCGCGTCTTCATCTCGAGCTTCGACCGGCCGAACATCCGCTACACCATCGTCGACAAGGCCGATCCGCGCGCGCAGCTGCTGCGCTTCATCCGCGAGGAGCACGAGGGCGAGGCGGGCATCGTCTACTGCCTGTCGCGCAAGAAAACGGACGAGACGGCCGAGTGGCTCGCCGGGCACGGCGTGACCGCGCTGCCGTACCACGCGGGGATGGAGGCCGGGGCGCGCGCCGAGAACCAGGCGCGCTTCCAGCGCGAGGACGGCATCGTCATGGTCGCGACGATCGCGTTCGGCATGGGCATCGACAAGCCCGACGTGCGCTTCGTCGCGCACCTCGACCTGCCGAAGTCGATCGAGGGCTACTACCAGGAGACCGGCCGCGCGGGGCGCGACGGGCTGCCGGCGGACGCGTGGATGACCTACGGCCTGGGCGACGTGGTGCAGCTGCGGCGCCTGATCGAGCAGTCGGAGGCGAACGAAGAGTTCCGCCGCATCTCGTTCGCGAAGCTCGACGCGCTGCTCGGCCTGTGTGAGACCGCGGGCTGCCGGCGCGTGCGGCTGCTCGACTACTTCGGAGAAAAGAGCGAGCCGTGCGGCAACTGCGACACCTGCCTCGCGCCGCCCGAGACCTGGGACGCGACCGACGCGGCGCGCAAAGCCCTGTCGGCGATCTACCGCACCGGACAGCGCTTCGGCGCGGTGCACGTGATCGACGTGCTGCGCGGCCACGCGAGCGCGCGCGTGTCGCAGTGGGACCACGACAAGCTCGCGGTCTTCGGCCTCGGCGCCGATCTCGACGAGGCGACGTGGCGCGGCGTCTTCCGCCAGCTCGTCGCGATGGGCTACGCGCGGCCCGACCACGACGCGTTCGGGGGACTGAAGCTCACCGACGCGGCGCGGGCCGTGCTGAAGGGCGAGCAGGCGGTCGAGATGCGGCGCGCGCCGCGCCGGGTGATCAAGGCGAAGCGCAGCGCGCGGCGGCCCGAGTGGGCGGAGCAGCCGGGCGCGGCCGACGTCGACGAGGACCTGCTCGCGCGCCTCAAGGCCTGGCGCAGCGCGCAGGCGAAAGAGCAGGCGGTGCCCGCGTACGTGATCTTCCACGACGCCACGCTCGCCGCGATCGCGGCCGCGCAGCCGCGCGATCTCGATGCGCTCGCCACCATCGCCGGCATCGGGCAGAAGAAGCTCGGCCGCTACGGCGAGGCGCTGCTCGAGGTGGTGCGCGGGTAGCAGGCGGCGGGGTGGTGCGCCGTATCAGCGCACGCTGAACCCTCGGCGATTCAATCTCTTCGGCGCGGTTTTTCCCTGTAGGAAGTTACAGGATTGACGCCAACCGCCGGTTCCTGGAAATTACAACGAAAACCGCGGCGCCTCGCGCGCCGAGAAATCCGTTCACTTCGTCGGGGGAGGGCTCCGAATGCGAGTGTCTGCGCGGACGGCCGGGCTGGCTTTGATCGCGCTCGGGCTGGCGATCGGCGTCGTCGCCTGGGCGTTCGCCGAGGGCGAGGACGCCGACAGGGACAGAGACCGGGAGAAAGACCGGGAGAAAGAAAAAATCCAGGTCGCGATCGCGGCGCCGGCGGCGGGTGCGCTCTACGCGGCGCCCGCGGCCGTGCACGTCGTTGCTCTCGCGAGCACGCGGCAGAAGCGCCATCCGGTCGCGAGGGTGGAGTTCTTCGCCGGCGCGGCGCGCATCGGCGTCGTGACGGGTCCGAGCGCGACCGGCCAGTACGCCTTCGACTGGACCGGCGTCGCCGCGGGCGCGTACACGCTGACGGCGAAGGCAACGAACGACAAGGGCGACAGCGACGTCTCGGCGCCCGTGTCGATCGTGGTCGATGCGCTGCCGAGCGTGGCGCTCTCCGCGCCGGCGGCGAACGCGGTGTTCAACGCGCCGGCGGCGGTCACGCTGTCCGCGAGCGCGTCCGACGCGGACGGCACGGTCTCGAAGGTCGAGTTCTTCCAGGGTGCCACGTTGATCGGGACCGCGGCCGGTGCGCCGTATACAGCGAGCTGGAACGGCGCGGCGCCGGGCGTCTACGCGCTGACGGCGACGGCCACGGACAACCTCGGATTCAGCACCACATCGGCGCCGGTCCGCGTGATCCTCAACGCGGCGCCGACGGTTTCAGTCGCCAGCCCCCGAGCGGACGCGAAGTTCAACGCTCCCGCCAGCATCCCCCTTCGCGCCATGGCGACCGACGCGGACGGCAGCATCGTCCGCGTCGACTTTTATCAAGGGCAGGTCCTCATCGGGTCGGCCGGCGCGGCGCCGTTCGAATTCGAGTGGACGAGCGTCGCGGCGGGGAAATACAGCGTCACCGCGGTGGCGACCGATGATCGCGGCGCGACGAGCACGTCGAGCGCGGTCGCGGTGAGCGTGAATGCGCCGCCGGCGGTGAGCATCACGGCGCCCGCGGATGGGGCGGTCTATCTCGCGCCCGGCACCGTGGCGATCACGGCGAGCGCGAGCGATGCGGACGGCGCCGTGACGAAGGTCGAGTTCTTCCAGGGCGCGACCCTGATCGGGACGGCGACAGCGGCGCCTTACTCGGTCACCTTGTCGGGTCTCGGCTCCGGAACCTACCCGATCACCGCTGTCGCGACCGACGACGCCGGTGCTTCGACCACCTCGGCCGTGATCGCCGTGCGCATCAACGCAGCGCCGACCGTCACTCTCACGAAGCCCGCGGACGGCGCGAAGTTCACGGCCCCTGCCGATATCACGATCACCGCGAGCGCCGCGGATCTTGACGGCAATGTCGCGAAGGTCGAGTTTTTCCGCGGTGACACGCTCATCACGACGCTCACGGCGGCGCCGTACAGCTTTACGCTGACCGGGGTGCCGCAAGGGGCTTACTCGCTTACTGCGGTGATCACGGATGATCTGGGCGCTGTGACGACGTCAGATCCGGTGAGCGTTACTGTGAACTCCGGCGTGGCACAGCTCTATTACATCTATCCCGATCATCTCAATACGCCAAGATTGATCGAAGACCAAAATAAGAATGCGGTATGGAAGTGGGATCAAACGGAGCCATTCGCGTCTGATAGACCGAACGAGGATCCCAGGAATACTGGTGGAGCATTCACCTGCAATCTTCGCTTCCCTGGGCAATATTTCGACCAAGAAACAAGCGGACACTATAACTACTTCAGAAACTTCGACCCGAGTCTGGGTCGTTTTCGCGAAGCGGACCCGATTGGGTTAGCGTGGTCGCTGAATTTATACGGCTATGTTGGCGGCAACCCCATTAAATATCGAGACCCGAAAGGCCTCTTTGCAATGTATGGCAACTGGGGCGGCAGGAATTGGAGTGCTGGTC
>DATDMW010000380.1:0-3129 GCA_036518595.1 Burkholderiales bacterium | reverse complement strand
GGGTCGCGATGGACCGGCTGCGCGCGCTCGACGAGCGCATCGGGCTCAACCTGGACCGCGGCATCCTGGACCGCGAGTGCCGGGCGATCCGCGACGAGATCGAGCGGCGCGGCTTCAACCCGCGCCTCGGCGCCTATGTCGGCTACTTCGACGGCGAAGAGCCCGACGCGAGCCTGCTGCTGCTCGCGCGCCACGGCTACATCGAGCCGGGGCACCCGCGCATGGAAGGGACGTACCGGTTCATCGACTCGACGCTCTCGAGCCACGGCATGCTGCACCGCTATCCGCTCGACAGCAACTACGACGGCATCCGCGGCCACGAGAACGTGTTCGCGCCGTGCAGCTTCTGGGCCGCGGAGTACCTGGCGAACAGCGGCCGGCGCAAGGAGGCGGAGGCGCTGTTCGAGCGCCTGCTCGGCTGCGCCAACGACGTCGAGCTGTATGCCGAGGAGATCGAGGCGGCCACGGGCAAGCCGGTCGGCAACTTCCCGCAGGCGTTCACGCACGTCAGCATGATCTCGGCCGCCCTGGCGCTGTACTCCCACAAGACCGCGTAACGCACCCATGACCGACGTCGGCGAGACCATCATCCATGTCATGCTCTGGGGCTTCGTCGCTACGGGCGCGCAGGCCGCCGTGCTCTTCGGCAGCCAGCGGCTCGGGTACTCGCGGCTGTCGCTGCCGTTCCTGATCGGGACGATGTTCACCGGCGAGCGGCCCGCGGCGAACGCGGCAGGCGCGGTGTTCTACTGGCTCGGCGGATGGCTGTTCGCGTTCATCTACTACTTCCTGTTCGCCGAGCTGGGACGCAGCAACTGGTGGGCCGGCGGGCTGATCGGCACGCTGCACGGGCTCGTCCTGCTCACGACGCTGGCGCCGCTGATGCCGTACCTGCACCCCCGCATGGCGACCGAGTACGAGGGCCCGAGCTACCGCCGCCGGCTGCAGCCGCCCGGGTTCCTCGCGCTGCACTACGGCTACCGCACGCCGCTCACGACTCTGCTCGCGCACGCGCTGTACGGCGCGATCCTCGGCGCCGGAATGTCGCTGCACTGAACCCGGCGAGCCGATGCCGACGATGGTCGCGTGGTGGACCTTGCGCGCGCTCATCGCGGTCGCCGCTCTGGCCTTCGGGCTGGCGCGCGCCGCCACTTCGCCCGAGGCGGCGCCGCTGCGCTACCGCATCGAGCTGCAGGGGCCGAAGGACCTCACCGGCATGCTGAAGGACGGCCTCAAGCTCTCGCGCTGGCAGCACGACCCGGGGATGACGCCGGACCTGCTCGAGCGCCTGCTCGAGGAATCGGTCCGCGATGCCCGCGAGGCGGTCGCCACCGAAGGCTACTTCTCCGCGGCGGTGCGCGGCACCGTCGATCGGAGCGCCGATCCGTGGTTGGTGACGCTGAGGGTGGACCCGGGGCCGAGAACGACGGTCGAACGCGTCGACATCCGCGTGATCGGGCCGGCGGCGGACGACGCCGAAGCCCAGGGCATGCTGAGCCGCATCCGCGCGCGCTGGTCGCTCGCGCCGGGGCAGCCCTTCCGCCAGGAAGCCTGGGAGAGCGCGAAACGCGACGCCGTGCGCGATCTTTCCGGCTGGCGCTACGCCGCGGCGCGCGTCTCCGCGAGCCGCGCCGAGATCGACCCGCAGTCGCGCGGCGCCGTGCTGAGCGTCGAGCTCGCGAGCGGGCCGCCGTTCCGGTTCGGGCCGCTCCAGGTGAGCGGCACCAAACGCTATCCGCAGAAGCTCGTCGACAATCTCGATCCCATCCGGCCGGGCGACGTCTACGACCGTAAGGCGCTCGCCACCTATCAGCGGCGCCTGCTCGAGACGGGATATTTCGTGAGCGCGCAGGTCGACGTCGACACCGAGGCGCCCGACCCTGCGGCGGCGCCGGTGCGCGTGGCGCTGATCGAGGGCAGCCGCCAGCACGTCGAGGCCGGCGTCAGCTACAGCACCGACGCGGGCCAGCGCCTCGAGCTGCGCTACAACAACATGGACGCGCTCGGAACGGCGTCGCGCTTCAAGAGCGCCCTGCAGCTCGACCGCAAGATCCAGGAGCTGAACCTGAACCTCGATTCGCCGCCGCTCTCGGAGGCGCGCTGGAACAGCGGCTTCGCGCGCGCCCGCAGCACCGACATCCAGAACCAGCAGACCGCCGAGGCCGCGGTCGGCGTCTCGCACAACTGGCTCTCGGGCGGCACGCCGTCGGCAATCGAGCTGTCCGCGCACACCGAGGATCAGAAGGTCGAGGACGCGCCCGGCCAGCGCAGCCACACGGTCTATCTCGCCTTTCGCAGGACCTTTCGCGACACCGACGACGTGGTCGCGCCGCGCTCGGGCATCCTCGCCAACTGGGAAGTGGGCGCCGCGCCCGCGGTGCTCGCCACGCGCGGATTCGCGCGCGCCACCGCCGGCGCGTCGTACTTCTTCCCGCTGGCGCGCAACGACGACCTGCTGCTGCGCGCGACCGGCGGCGTGGTGCGGGCCGCGGCGCGCGACGGCATCCCGTCGACCTTCCTGTTCCGGACCGGCGGCGACCAGACGGTGCGCGGCTACGCCTTCGAGAGCCTTGGGGTGAAGCAGGGCGACGCCGTCGTCGGCGGCCGCGCCCTCGCCGTGACGAGCGTCGAGGAGACGCACTGGTTCGGGGCGAGCTGGGGCGTCGCGGCTTTCGTCGACGCGGGCAACGCGTGGGACCGCGGCACGCCGTTCCACGCCGCGGTGGGCTACGGCGCAGGCGCACGCTTTCGCACGCCGGTCGGGCCGATCCGCATCGACCTCGCGTACGGGCGTGACACGCACAAGGTCCGCCTGCATTTCTCGGCCGGGTTCACGTTCTGAGGCGCCCGATGCGCTGGGTGCTCCGCGGAATCGCCGTCGCCGCCGTGGTCGCCGCGGTGCTCGCGGGCGCCGTCTCGTGGCTCCTGCACAGCGAGACGGCCTGGCGCTGGGCGCTCGAGCGCGCGCAATCCTCGAGCGGCGGCGCGCTGCGCATCGAGGGGGAGCGCGGGACGCCGGCGCGCGAGCTGCGCTTCGATCGCCTCGTCTACGCCGGTCCGGGCTTCCGCGTCGAGGTCCGCGGCGTGGTGCTGCGCGGCGCGCGGCTCTCGGGCGCCGCGGCGGGGCGC
>DATDMW010000379.1:0-3707 GCA_036518595.1 Burkholderiales bacterium | reverse complement strand
CGCTGCTCGCTTCGATCGCGTGGACCGGGCACGCCGCGGCCGAGGAGGGCGCCGACCGCATCGTCCATCTCTCGGCCGACGTGCTGCACCTGATCGCGGCCGGCGCGTGGGTCGGCGCGCTGTGGCCGCTGGCGGCGGCGCTCGCCCGGGATTCCGACGGAGCGCGCGCGGCGCGCCGTTTCTCGGCGCTCGGGATCGCTTGCGTGGCGACGCTGATCGCCACCGGAATCGCCAACGCCTGGTACACGGTCGGCAGCCTGCCCGCCATGATCGGCACGCCGTACGGCCGGCTCCTCACCGCCAAGCTCACGCTGTTCGCGGCGATGCTCGCGCTCGCCTCGGTCAACCGGCTGCGGCTCACGCCGCGGCTCGAGAGCGGCGACGCGCCGGCGCGCGCGCGCCTGCGGCGCAACGCGGCGATCGAGGCCGCGCTCGGGCTCGCCGTCATCGCGCTCGTCGGCGTGCTCGGCGCCACGGTTCCCGCGCTGCACGAGCAGACGGTGTGGCCGTTCGCGTATACGCTCGAGGTGCCCGAAGGCGCCGAGGCGATGGTCGGCGTTCTGTTCGTCGCGCCGCTCTTCGCGCTCGGGCTCGTGGTCGCCGGCGCGCGCGCGCGCCGGCACGCGCTGGTCGGCGCCGGAGCCGCGGTCGTGGTCGCCGCGCTCGCCGCCGGGCTCTGGCTCGCGGCCGCGCCCGCGCACCCGACGACCTACTTCCGGTCCCCGGCGCCCTATGCCGCGGATCCGATCGCGCGCGGCGCCGGGATCTACGGCGTGCGCTGCGCCATCTGCCACGGCGCGCGCGGCCGCGGCGACGGTCCGGCGGCGGCGTCGCTGCCGCAGCGCCCGACGGATCTCGCCGCGCACTTCTCGCTGCACCGCGAAGGCGATCTCTACTGGTGGATCGAGCACGGCATCCCGGGGACGGCGATGCCGGGGTTCGCGCAGACCGTCCCGGGGAGCGCCGCGTGGGACGTGCTCGAGTTCCTGCGCGCGCAGTCCGACGCCGCGGACGCCGACGTGCTCGGCGCGGCGGTGCGGCCCGGGATCGGGCTCGCCGCGCCCGATTTCGCGTTCCAGGTCGGGACGCGGCCGCAGGAGTCGCTCGGCGAGCTGCGCGGGGGCATGGTGCTGCTCGTCTTCTACGAGCTGCCCGGCTCGCTCGCGCGGCTGCGCGCGCTCGCCGGCGTCGGCCTCCACTTCGCGCACCTCGGCGTGCGCGTCATCGCGTTCCCCGTCGGCGGGCGCGCGGCGAAGCCGGGCGCGGAAGGAGACGCCGACATGCTGGCCGATCCCGATGCGCGCGTCGCCGCCGCCTACGCGCCGTTCGCGCCGGGCGGCGCGGCGCGGCCGGTCGAGTATCTCGTCGATCGGCAGGGCGACATCCGCGCGCGCTGGACGCCGGGCGCGGTGCCCGACTGGAGCGCGATGCCGGTCCTGCTCGAGCAGATCGAGACGCTCGAGCGCGAGCCGCCGCGCCCGCCGCTCGCGCGGCGGCGGCACGCGCACTGATCAGCCGCCGCGCAGGGACGCGCGCAGCTTCTCGACCATCGTCTCGACCTCCTCGCGCGTCGAGATGAACGGGGGCGCCACCGCGATGGTGTCGCCGCTCCAGCGCAGCAGGATGCCGTTGTCCATGCCGCGGCGGAACACGCCGAAGGCGCGCTCGCCGGGCTTGCCGGGGATCGGCTCGAGGTCGATGCCGGCCGCGAGGCCGATGTTGCGCACGTCGACGACGCCCGGCTCGCCGCGCAGCGCGTGCACTGCGCGCTCGAGGACGGGCTCGAGCTCGCGCACGCGCGCGAAGGCGTTCTGCTCCTCGAGCGCGTCGAGCGTCGCGTGCGCGGCCGCGGCGGCGACCGGGTGGCCCGAGTAGGTGTAGCCGTGGAACAGCTCGACCGCCTGCTCGGGACCGGTCATGAAGGCGTCGTAGATCTCCTTCTTGACGATGACGCCGCTCATCGGGATCACGCCGTTGGTGACGATCTTGGCGAAGGTGATCATGTCGGGCACGACGCCGAAGCGCTGCGCGCCGAACGCGTCGCCGCAGCGGCCGAAGCCGGTGATGACCTCGTCGAAGATCAGCAGGATGCCGTGCCGGTCGCAGATCCTGCGCAGGCGCTCGAGGTAGCCGACGGGCGGCACGATCACGCCGCCCGAGCCCTGCATCGGCTCGACGATCACCGCGGCGACGGTCGACGCGTCGTGCAGCGCGACGATGCGCTCGAGCTCGTCGGCGAGCTGCGCGCCCCACGCCGGCTGGCCGCGCGAGAACGCCATCTGCGTGACGTCGTACGTGTGCGGCAGGTGATCGACGCCGGCGAACAGCAGCGGCGCGAACATCTTGCGGTTGTTGACCATGCCGCCGACCGCGGTGCCGCCCAGGCCGACGCCGTGGTAGCCGCGCTCGCGCCCGATCATGCGCGTGCGCGAGGCCTGGCCTTTCATGCGGTGGTAGGCGATCGCGATCTTGAGCGCGCTGTCGACCGCCTCGGATCCCGAGTTGCCGAAGAAGACGTGCGTCATTCCCTCGGGCGCCATGCCGGCGATGCGGCGCGCGAGCGAGAAGATCTTCGGGTGCCCCATCTGGAACGCGGGCGCGTAGTCGAGCTCCTTCACCTGGCGCGCGACCGCGTCGGCGATCTTCGGGTGGGCGTGGCCGAGCGGGCAGCACCACAGGCCCGAGAGGCAGTCGAACAGGCGCTTGCCGTCGGCGGTCCAGTAGTAGGCGCCCTCGGCGCGCACCAGCAGCCGCGGGTGCTGCTTGAAGTACCGGTTGTGGGTGAACGGCATCCAGTACGCCTCGGTGTCGAGCGCGCTCATTCCAGATTGGGTGTGCGGGGTGCGGGACTCCAGTGCGGCGGTCTCGGATGCCATGGCGCGGTCTCCTTCGGGTGCCTCCTATGTTAAATTAGGTCGGAAGAAGATGAATTCCGCCGCGATAGTCCATCCCGCCCTCGTCGAAGTCTCCGATCTCGCGTACTCGTACGGCGACCGCCCGGTCCTGAAGGGGGTCAGCTTCACGATCCCGCGCGGGAAGATCGTCGCCATCCTGGGGGCGACCGCGTCGGGCAAGTCGACGCTGCTCGCGCTGATCGGCGGCCAGCTCGAGCCGCGGCGCGGAAGCGTGAAGATCGAGGGCCGGGTGGTGCACGAGCTCTCCACCGGGGAGCTGTACCGCCTGCGCCGGCGCATCGGCATGATGTTCCAGGCGGGCGGCCTGTTCTCCGATCTCTCGGTGTTCGACAACATCGCGTTCCCGCTGCGCGAGAACACCGCTCTGCCCGAGCCGATCATCCGCGAGATCGTGCTGATGAAGCTGCAGGCGGTCGGCCTGCGCGGCGCGCGCGACCTGATGCCGGCCGAGGTCTCGGGCGGGATGTCGCGGCGCATCGCGCTCGCGCGCGCGATCGCGATGGACCCGATGCTCACGATGTACGACGAGCCGTTCGCGGGCCTCGACCCGATCGCGCTCGCCATCGTCGGCCGCCTCATCCGCCGGTTGAACGATGCGCTCGGCGCGACGTCCATCGTGGTCTCGCACGACATCGTCGAGGCGATGCAGATGGTGGACTACCTCTACTTCATTTCCGACGGCGTGATCATGGGCGAGGGCACGCCGGAGGAGATCCGCCGCTCCGAGCTGCCGTTCGTGAAGCAGTTCGTGCACGGCGAGACCGACGGGCCCGTGCCGTTCCACTATCCTGC
>DATDMW010000378.1:0-3146 GCA_036518595.1 Burkholderiales bacterium | reverse complement strand
CCGGTCGGCGGCTCGAACGAGTCGATGCCGAACCCGTCCGGGACGGTCAGCTCGATCTCGGTCGTCGTCGCGCCCTCCTCCTCGGTCGGGACGGAGAGCGTGAACTGCTGGTCCACCTTCGCCTGGGCGACGGGTGGGCTCATGATCGCGTGCGCGAGCGCGGGGCTCGCGAGCACGAGGCTGACTGCGGCCGCCGCAGCGGCGAGCAGCGCGGTTCTCATAGGTCTCCTTTCGCGTTGCCGGTCCGGGTCAGGCCGGCAGCGGCGGCGCGCGAGACCGCGGGCGCGCGGAGACGGCGCGCACGAGCGGCGCGGGGGGCGCCGCGAAGCGGGGCGGGTGCGGAAGCGGGACGAGCCGGCGGCGGCGCAGCTCCCGCGCGACCGCGCGCATCCACGCGAGCACGTGGCCGGCGGCCTCCGCCAGCGCGGCCGCCAGCAGGGAGAGCGCGGCCAGCAGCGGGATCGCGTTCCGGTGCACCGGGCCGACGAGGCACGAGAGGCCGTGGAAGCCGAGACCGGCCCGCCAGTGCAGGTACGACTCGAACACGGCGAACACGAGCGAGCTCGCGGCGTGGAGCGCGACCGTGCGGCAGGCCGCGCGACGCAGCCGGATCGCCGGCGCGACGCGCTCGGGCCGGAGGCGCGCGCGCTCGCGGACGCCGAGGGAGGCGAGCCAGACGACGAGCACCGAGGCGGTGACGGCGAGGCCGAGCGAGACCAGCGTGACGGTTACGAGCCCGGGCCCGCCCGCGGAGCGCCCGAGCGCGCGAGCGAGCGGGCTCGGCGCGAGCGCGTAGGCGAGTGTCCGCGCGGTGAGCACGAGCAGCGCGACCGCGAACGGCCAGAGCAGGAGGCGGGCCTTCACCGAACCTTCAGCGTAAACGGCGCGGTGACGATGCGGCCGCGGTCGCGGAACTGCAGGAACAGGCGCCACGTGCCCGCGACGGGCAGCAGCACGCCGACGTTCAGTTTCCCGGGACCGGCGGGGCGCCCGACGACCCTCGCGCCGCCCAGCACGCTGGTGCAGCCGGGCGTGTCCGGGCCGCAGACGTGCGTGTGGAAATAGTCGAGCGGGCCGGCGCGGAAGAAGATCGCGTGCGCCAGGGCGCCGAACCACGGCTTGAACACGACCGGTTTCCCCGACGGGTCGCGGACGCTCGCGACGAGGGTCGCCGCCTCGATCGCGCGCAGAGTCCGCGGTGCGCGCAGGTCGATGCGGTAGCCGTCGACGGTCTGGCTCGACCGGAACGGCGGCAGCGGTTGCGGGCGGTAGCGGCCGCCGACCCGCACGTCCTCGTGGAGCTGGAAGTTGCGGGGCAGCCCCCTGCCCGCGGGGTAGGCGTCGACGAGCACCCGATAGGGCCCGGGCGCCGGGAAGTCGATCGTCTCGCTCACGCGTCCGTCGGCCGAGATCGGCGGGTGCCGGTGGATGATGGTGCCGAGGTCGCGCCGCACGACGATCAGGTGGACCCCCGTGTGCGGGCCGGGGCCGCGGCGGTACGAGGTCAGCGGCTGCCCCGAGGGTTGGCGGATCGTGAACGCGACCGTCGCAGGGCCGGGCGCGGCGACGCGCGAAGGCCGAAAGCCCGAGAGCGAGAACGTCCGTGCGGGCGCCACCGTCGGCGCGCTCGGCCGGGACGAGGACGAGCAGCCGGCGAGGACGACGAGCGCGCAGGGCAGGAGCAGGAAGCGCCTCATCTGCAGGGAGGATCACGACGCGTAGGAGTGCGTGTCAAACGGTTACCCTGACCCGCGGTGCTCGTCGCGCACGTCTCCAGCTCCTCCTGGCAGGCGCCGCCCGCGGTCCTCATCGGCGCGGCGCTCGCGGCCGCGCTGTTCGTGCAGGCGTTCGTCCGGTTGCGGAGCCGCCGGCCCGATCTCGCGCCGTGGAGTCGCGCCGTGCTGTTCGGGGCCGGGCTCGCGCTGCTGGTGCTCCCGCTCGTCTCGCCGCTCGACCACCTCGGCGACGAGGAGCTGCTCTCGGCGCACATGCTCCAGCACGTCCTGATCGGCGATGCCGCCGCCGCGCTGCTCGTCGTCGCGGTGCGCGGGCCGCTGCTGTTCTTCCTGCTGCCCCCGCCGCTGCTGAAGCCGCTCGCGTCGTTCCGCCCGCTGCGGTCGTTGCTCGCGGTGCTGCTCGTGCCGCTCGTCAGCCTCGGCATCTGGGCGGTGGTGATCCTGGCCTGGCACGTGCCCGCGGTCTACGACTACGCGGCCGCGCACCCGCTCGTGCACGACCTCCAGCATCTGAGCTTCGTCGTGGCCGGGGTGCTGGTCTGGACGCAGCTCGTCGACCCGGCGCGGCACGGCCGTCTGAATCGTCCGCAGCGCGTGTTCTTCGCGCTCGCGATGCTGGTCATCGCGCAGCCGCTCGTCGACCTGCTGCTGTTCACCCCGCCCGCCTACGACCGCTACGTCGGCGCACACGGGATCTCGGCGCAGACCGACCAGCGGCTCGCCGGGGCCGTGATGATGGTCGAGCAGCTGCTGACCCTCGGGATCTGCGTCGCGCTGCTGCTGCGGCCGTACGTCCGCGAGCGGCTGCGCAAGCCCGCCTTCACGTGATCGCCGCCGCGCCCGCCGCGACCTCGTTCAGCTTCGAGCCGCTCTTCGCCGTGCTCGCCGCGGCGGCGCTGTACGGCTACGTCCGCCTGGCGCGCACGGTCGAGCGCCCCTCCGCGTGGCGGGCGACCCTCTTCGGCCTCGGGCTCGTGCTCGTCGCGGTGCCGCTGAACTCGCCGCTCGAGACGATCGCGATCCACTACCTGCTCGTCGTGCACCTGCTGCAGAACGTGATGATCGCCGACTGGGCGCCGCCGCTGCTCGTGCTCGGCCTGACGCCGGCGATGCGGGCCGCGGTGGCCGCGCGCGGGGGCCGCCGGCTGGCGTTCGCGACCCGTCCGCGCTTCGCGCTGCCGTTCTGGCTCGCGGTCTGGTACGGCGTCCACCTGCCCGGCTTCTACGACTTCGCCCTGCGCCACCCGCTGCTGCTGAACGTCGAGCACCTGCTGCTGCTGACGGCAGGCCTGCTCTTCTGGTGGCCGGTCTTCTCGGAGCTGCCGCAGCGCCTCTCGACCGCGCTGAAGCTCGCCTACCTGGGCGCGGCCTACGTCGGGTCGGCCTTCCTCTCGCTGGCGCTGATCTTCT
>DATDMW010000377.1:0-3078 GCA_036518595.1 Burkholderiales bacterium | reverse complement strand
GAGCTTCTCGCCGTCCGGGACCGACGGATTCGAGACCAGCTGCGCGCGCGGGTTGCGCGCGGTGCCGCTGATCTGCACGCCCGCCTCGACCGCCTGGTTGCGCCGCCAGGCCGTGATGTTCAGCGCCGGGTTCTCGATCGGCCCGTCGAAGATCACCTCGCCCGGGTCGACGCTCAGGGCCTGGCCGTAAGCGAGGTAGGTCGCGTCCTTCGCCGTGAGCTTGCCTTCGGCGCGCAAGTCGCCCGCCTTGTCGGTCGATACCCGCACCTGGCCCGCGACTTTGCCGTCGAAGCCCAGGCCCTGGACCGTGAGACGGTCTCCGAGATCGAGCCGGACGTCGAGCGCGACGGGCGGCCGCTTGAGCGCCTCGCGCGCCGGTGCGCCCTGGCCGAGCACGACCACGTCGCTACCGAGGTCGGGCAGGCGGTCGCGCTCGATGTCGAAGAAGCCCGAGCTCGCGCGCAGATCGCCGGATACCGCGACGCGCCCGTCCTCGAGCGCTACGGCGCCTTGCCCCGACACCACGAGGCGCATATCGGGCCGGTCGAGCACGCCCAGGTTCTGCGCGCGCCAGTCGAGCTTCCCGCCGACCGCGCCGCGCAGCGGCAGCGCACCCGTCGCCGTGATGCTGCCGTCGCCGCCGCGGATGGATAGCTCCTCGATGCGCACGCGCTCGCCCTCGAGGACGGCCGCGAGCTTGCCCTCCTTGAGATAGACGCCGTACGGCGGCACGTCGACGCGGATCGCATCGCCGCGCACGCTGCCCGTGATCACGGGCTCGGCGAGCGTCCCGCGACCCTGCACGTCGATGCCGATCCTGCCGTCGACCCGGGCCTGCGTGAGGAAGGGCTTGGCCACCGTGCCGAGCTGCATCACGTCGGCGTGCGCCTGGAACGAGAGCGGCGACGCCGCACCCGGCGCGTCGGCGCCGGGCTCGGGCCGGGCCTCGGCGTGCGCCGACAGCGTCGCCAGCCGCGACGCGACCGCGAGATCGGCCGACACCGCGCCGTCGCGGAACACGGCATCGAGCACGAGCCGCTCGAGCGCGGCTTCGATCCGCGGCGTCCCCGCGACGATGAGGTCGCCGCCGCCGCGGCGCACCGACACCGTGCCGTTCAGCGCGGGATCCGAGCGCAGCGCCCACCGGCCCTCGAGCGTGAGCGTCGACTCGATCTTCCCGGCGAGGCCCGCGGGTCCCAGCAGCCATGCCGCCGGAAGCCCGTCGAACTCGCCGCTCGAGGACAATCGCCCCGGGGTCCACTCCGATTCGCGCGCGACGAGGCGTCCCTCGCCGAGCGTCGCCTCGACGCGTCCCACGTCGACGTGCACCGCCGACGCGCGCACGGTCACGGGACGCAGCAGCCGCAGCGGATAGCGCCCCTCGTTGCTCAGCTCGAGGATCTCGCCCGACCAGCCCTCGGCGTCGTTCCAGCCGCCGCGCAGCCGCGCCGACACGCGGAATGCCTGCGCCCCCACGGTCTCGGCGAGCACGCTCGCCTCGTGCGCGGCGACGCTCCCCGTGCTGCGCGCCTCGAGGCGTCCGACCGCGATACCGCGTGCGTCGATGTCGTGACCGACCAGCGCGACGTCGAGAGGCGCGGTGCGGTCCTTTCCCACGGCGCCTTTCGCCGAGAGCGAGCGCACCGCGACGCCGCCGGGCAGGCGCAGCGCGTCGGCCCGCGCGGTGAACTGCACGCGCGGATCGCGCCAGCTTCCCGTCGCGCCGCCCTCGGCGTGCACGCGCCCCGACAGGTGCGGGTCGATCTCGGCAAGGACCGGCGCATCGACGACCCATGCGAGCCGGTCCCCCTTGCCGCCGAAGGCGCCGCGCGCCGAGATGCGCGATCGTCCGAGCCGCACTTCGGCGCTGATGTCGCCCAGGCGCTCTCCCTCCAGGCGAGCCGATCCCGCGCTCTCGAGCGGCAGCCCGGCGAGCCGGCTGGGCGCGATCGTCCAGCGCGTTTCGACGCGGCGCCGCGCGCCCAATCGGCCGCGGACGGCGACGCTGCCGTCGATCGCTCCCGACGGGTAATCGCCGAAGCGCGAAGGATCGAAGCGCGAGAACGCAAGGTCGCCGGCGACCGGCATGGCGCCGCCGAGCGCCAGCTGCAGCCTGCCCTTCGCCTCGCCGCCGCTCGCGGCCGCGCGCAGCGAGCGCACGTCGACTCGCGCGCCGCGCTTCACCACGTCGGCGCTGACGCTCAGATCGCCTTGCGCGAGCGTGCCGCGCAGCGACTGGCGCTCCGCGGAGACCGCGACGTCGAGCGGCCCGTCGAGTCTCGTGCGCTTGAGGGCGGAATGCAGCTCGCGCAAGTCGAGCCCGGCCGCGTGCAGCGCGAGGCGCGCCTCGGTGCGCGTGAGCTCGCCTGCGCCCGAGAGCGTCCCGCCGGCCGACCGCGCGACCAGGTCCGACAGCCGCACGCTGTCGAGGTCGGCGGTGAAGCGCGCGTCGAGACGCGCGAGCGGAAGCCGCCCGGCGTCGATCGCCCCGGGGCGCGCGTTGACCGCGGACAGGTTCCCGGTCAGCAGCGTGCCGCGATCGCCGCGTGCCCGCAGCTCGACGTGCAGCGCGGTCGCCGGCAGGCCGTCGCCGAACCGCGCCAGGTCCGCGCCGTCCGCGCTCGCTTCGAGTGTCCGCAGCGGACGCGCGTCGAGCGGCGCGAGCTCCGCGCGCGCCCGCACCGCGACCCCCGCGGCGCCGCCGCGAAGCGACGCGACCAGGCCGTGGAGGTTCCCCTTCCATTCGATCGCGGCGCCGAGCGGAAGGCGCGGGTCGGCGCGCGCGAGCGCGCCCGCGCCCGAGACCACGAAGGGCTCTGCGGCGCCGATCTCGGCGTGCAGCGCCGCGTCGCCCCAGGGCGTCTCCACGGTCAGCCCGTCGACGCGATGGCCCGCCGGGCCGCCTTCGTAGGCGAACACGAGCCGGCGCAACGCGAGGTCGGATCCCGGTCTCCTGATCGTAATCTCGGCCACGTCGGCGCGCTCGAGGCGCACGCCGAGCGGGAGCGCGAGCCGCGGCGGCGAAGACTGCTTCGGCACCTGCCCGGGCTCGTCCGTCAACGCGACCTCGATCGCGTC
>DATDMW010000376.1:0-25075 GCA_036518595.1 Burkholderiales bacterium | reverse complement strand
TCGCGGCGGGCCTGCTCACCCCAGATGCTGCCGCCCAGGATCGCGAGCGGCCGCTCGGCGCGCCCGAGCATCGCGCGCACGCGCTCCACGTCCGCGGCGGCCGGGCTCGCCTGCACCACCTGGTAGCGGGCGACGTCCGCCGGCGCGCCGCGCTCGGTGAGCATGTCCTCGGGCAGTGCGAGCACCACGGGTCCGGGCCTTCCCGACATCGCAAGGTGGAACGCGTGGCTGACATACTCGTGCATGCGCTCGGGCCTGTCGACCTGCGCCACCCATTTCGTCATCGGGCCGAACATGCGCCGATAGTCCATCTCCTGGAAGGCCTCGCGCTCGGCGAACTCGCCGGGCACCTGGCCGACGAAGAGGATCATCGGCGTCGAGTCCTGATACGCGGTATGCACGCCGATCGACGCATTGGTCGCCCCGGGACCGCGCGTCACGAAGCAGATCCCGGGCTGACCGGTGACCTTGCCGTAGGCCTCGGCCATGTAGGCGGCGCCGCCGTCCTGGCGGCACACGATGAGCCGAATCGCGTCGCGCGCCTCGTAGAGCGCGTCGAGCACGGCGAGATAGCTCTCGCCGGGGACGCAGAAAGCCGTCGACGTCCCGTGGATCCTGAGCGCATCGACGAGGATCTGCGCCGACGTCCGTTCACCCGATCGCACGCGCGCCTCCCGTAAAAGGCCCGATTCTACCGAGGACCCGATTCTAGCGAGTGGCGAGCGGCGCGCCGTGGTCAATCGGGACTATTGTTGAACTTGAGCGGCCTCGCTCTTTCCAACGGGTGTCAGACGTTCGGCCGGCGGCAATTCTGGGCTGATCCGCTCGGCCCACGCCTTCCGATTCCCACTGAATTCAAGCGATTGTCCGGGCACTGCGAGCATGGATTCGTTGACCAGCATGAGGGTTTTCTGCGCCGTCGTCGACAACGGCAGCTTCGCGGCCGCGGCCGGCAAGCTGCGCCTGTCGCGAGCGATGGTCACGAAGCACGTGATGAATCTCGAGAACCATCTCAACATCCGGCTTCTCAACCGCACCACGCGGCGCCTCTCGCTCACGGAGAGCGGCGCCGGGTATTACGAGCGCTGCACGCAGATCCTGAACGAGCTCGAGGAGGCCGAGGCGCAGGCGCGCCAGGCGAGCGCCGAGCCGCGCGGCACGCTGCGCATCAATGCGCCCTACAGCTTCGCAACCGCGCACGTCGCGCCCTTCCTTCCCGAGTTCCTCGCCTCGCACCCGGACCTCAAGCTCGACCTGACGATGAACGACCGCTTCGTCGATCTCGTCGAGGAGGGATTCGACGTCGCAGTGCGCATCGCCGCGACGCTGCCCGAATCGTCGCTGGTCGCGCGCAAGCTCGCGCCCTGCCGCATGGTGGTGTGCGGCTCGCCCGAGTACTTCCAGCGCCACGGCACGCCGCGCAGCCCGGCGGATCTCGAGCGGCACAACTGCCTCGGGTATTCGTTCTGCGCCAGCCAGGGCGCCTGGACGTTCGGCAGCGCCGACGGCCGACGGCACGCCGTCAAGTCGAACGGCAGCATCCGCGCGAACAGCGGCGACGCGCTGCGCGCCGCAGCGCTCGGCGGCATCGGTGTCGTCCTGCTGCCGACGTTCGCCGTCGGCCGGGAGCTCGAGGAGGGCCGCCTGGAGGCCGTGCTCGCCGATTGCGAGACGCCCGAATCGGCGATCTACGCGGTGTACCCGAGCCGCCGGCACCTCTCGGCCAAGGTCCGCGCCTTCGTCGATTTTCTCGGGCACAAGTACGGCCCGGACCCGTACTGGGACCAATGGCGCCGATCGTCGGACGGGAACAAGAAAACGGCGCCGCACGAGGGAGAACCCTCGCGTGCGCCGGAATCGGCTCCGGCCGGCCTCGGTTGAACCGGGCCGCCGGCCTCAGGCGTCGTTACGGAGGAGAGACGCCGCCGAACTGCTTGTAGTAGAACTCGTCGCCGATATGCCCCGACGAGGGCCTATCGCTGTAAGGCGACGGGACGCTGCCGGGCTGGCGCGCCGCGGCGAAGCCGTAGTGATACTGGCTCTCGAAGGCCTGCGGCTGAGGCGCCGCGGCCACCACCGTGTTCGGCTCGACCACGACGGCGCTCGAATCGGGCGCCGGGGTGACCACCGTCGTCGACCCGGATGTCACGGGCCGGTCCACGATCACGGTATCCTGCGCGAACGCCGCGGGGGCGAACGCCAGGGTGCCGAGGACCGCGCTGCCGGCGAAAATCATAGCGAGCTTGCGCTTCATATTCGATACGCTCCTTTCGGGAATAGCGAAGGCCGCGTCTGCGGCCTGCGTACTAGTTCGTAACCGCGGCGCAGGAAAGATTCAAAGGCATTCGGAAATGCTCCATTCACCCCGCATCAACAATTCAGGAACGGGAGTGCCCTTCGGCACCCCGCGTAGGCCTCCGTTAGAATCCGGGCCATGGTCGACGACATCCCTTCGCTGCGCCGGATATTGAAGACGACGCGCGTCATCGCCATGGTGGGCCTGTCGGCGAGCTGGCATCGGCCGAGCTATTTCGCGGCGAAATACCTGCTCGAGCACGGCTACACGGTGATTCCCGTGAATCCCGGGCAGTCGGAGATCCTCGGTCAGAAATGCTACAAGTCGGTGCGCGAGGCGGCGGCGAAGTCGGGGCTCGCGATCGACATGGTCGATTGCTTCCGCAAGACCGAGGACATCATGCCGATCGCCGACGAGGCGATCGCCGTCGGCGCCAAGGTGCTGTGGCAGCAGCTCGGCGTCGTCAACCTGGAAGCCGCGAGGAAGGCGGAGGCCGCCGGCCTCGAGGCCGTGATCGACCGCTGCGTGAAGATCGAGCACGGACGCCTGTTCGGCGGGCTGAACTGGTGCGGCGTGAACACGCGCGTGATCTCCGCGAAGCGTCCGCAGTGGCTGCCCTACTGACGGCGCGCTAGCCATGGCGGACCGCAAGTTCGGCATCGAGACGCTCGCGCTGCACGCCGGGCAGATCCCCGACCCCGCGACCGGGGCGCGCGCGGTGCCGCTCTACCAGACGACCTCCTACGTGTTCGACTCGGCCGATCACGCGGCGAGCCTTTTCAACCTGCAGACCTTCGGCAACGTCTATACGCGATTGTCGAACCCGACCACCGCAGTGTTCGAGGAGCGCATGGCGGCGCTCGAGGGCGGCCGCGCGGCGCTCGCGACCGCGACCGGACAGGCGGCGGAGATGACCGCGATCCTGACCCTGTGCGAGGCGGGCGATCACATCGTCTCGGCCGCGACGCTCTACGGCGGCACCTACACGCTGCTCGAGGTGAACCTGCGCAAGCTCGGGATCGAGACGACGTTCGTGGACCCGGACGACCCCGAGAACTTCCGCCGAGCGCTGACGCCGAAGACCAAGCTCGTCTACTGCGAGACGCTCGGCAATCCGCTCATCAACATCGTCGACCTCGAGGCGGTCGGGCGCATCGCGCGCGAGGCGGGCGTGCCGCTGGTCGTCGACAACACCGTGCCCTCGCCCGCGCTGTGCCGCCCGTTCGAGCACGGCGCCGACATCGTCGTGCATTCGGCGACCAAGTACATCGGCGGGCACGGCACCACCATGGGCGGCGTCGTGGTCGAGTCGGGCAAGTTTCCCTGGGGCAACGGCAAGTTCCCGGGCATGACCGAGCCCTCGCGCGGCTATCACGGCGTCATCTTCCACGAGACCTTCGGCGACTTCGGCTACACCATGAAGGCGCGCATGGAGACGCTGCGCACCTTCGGGCCGTCGATCTCCCCGTTCAACGCCTGGATGCTGCTGCAGGGGCTCGAGACGCTGCCCGTGCGCATGGAGAAGCACTGCGCCAACGCGCTCGCGGTCGCGAAGTTCCTGCAGGGCCACCGGGGCGTGTCGTGGGTGAACTATCCCGGCCTCGAGAGCAGCAAGTACCACGCGCTCGCGAAGAAGTACCTCCCCAAGGGCGCGAGCGGGCTTCTGAACTTCGGCGTGAAGGGCGGTGCCCGGGCCGGAGAAAAATTCATCGAGGCGGCGACCTTCATGAGCCACCTCGCCAACATCGGCGACGCGAAGACGCTCATCATCCACCCCGCGTCCACGACGCACCGCCAGATGTCGGAGGCGGAGCAGGCGAAGGCCGGCGTGACGCCCGACATGATCCGGATCTCGGTGGGCCTGGAGACGCTGGACGACATCCTCTGGGACCTAGACAATGCGCTCTCCGCCGCGGCCAAGGCCTGAACCTATGCTCCAGAGAATTCCCGGATCTCGGAATAGCTCGATCGACTGCACCACGCCCTACCCGACGCGCCGCCGCCCGACGCTCGCGCGCAACGTCGTCTCCACCTCGCAGCCGCTCGCCGCGCAGGCGGGGCTGCGCATGCTGCTCGCGGGCGGCAACGCGGTCGACGCCGCGCTCGCGGCCGCGATCACGCTCACGGTCGTCGAGCCGATCTCGAACGGCATCGGCTCGGACGCCTTCGCCATCGTCTGGGACGGCGCGAAGCTGCACGGGCTGAACGCCTCGGGGTGCTCGCCCGCGGCGTGGACGCCCGAGTACTTCTCGGGCAAGACCGCCGTGCCACAGCGCGGCTGGAACAGCGCCACCGTGCCGGGCTGCGTCGCCGCCTGGCGCGACCTGTCGCAGCGCTTCGGCAAGCTGCCGTTCGAGCGCCTGTTCGGCCCGGCGATCGAGTACGCGCGCTCGGGCTACCCGGTCTCGCCGTTCATTGCGGAGCGCTGGGACCTGCAGTGCGCGGAGCTGAAGGTGCACCCGGGGTTCGCCGAAGCCTTCATGCCCGGCGGGCACGCACCGCGCGCAGGGGAAGTGTTCCGGTTTCCCGACCAGGCCGCGACGCTGGAGAAGATCGCGGCGACGCGAGGCGATGCGTTCTACCGCGGCGAGATCGCGGAGCGCGTCGCCGCCCACGCCAGGGCGAACGGCGGCGCGATGACGCGCGAGGACCTCGCCGCGCACGAGAACGAGTGGACCGAGCCGCTCTCCATCGACTACCGCGGCCTCACCGTGCACGAGATGCCGCCGAACGGCCAGGGCATCGTCTGCCTGATCGCGCTCGGGATCCTTTCGCATTTCGACGTCGCCGAGCATCCGGTCGACTCCGCCGACAGCGTCCACCTCCAGATCGAGGCGGTGAAGCTCGCCTTCGCCGACGCTTACCGCCACGTCGCCGATCCGCGCGCGATGGAGCTCGCGCCGCAGCGGCTGCTCGATCGGGGCTACCTCGCCTCGCGCGCGAAGCTGATCGACCGCAGGCGCGCGCAGAACTTCGGTCATGGCACGCCGCCTCGCGGCGGCACCGTCTACCTCACCGCGGCCGACGCGGGCGGCATGATGATATCGATGATCCAGTCCAACTACATGGGCTTCGGGTCGGGCGTCGTCGTCCCCGGGACCGGCGTCAGCATGCAAAATCGCGGAGCCGGCTTCGTCCTGACGCCGGGACATCCCAATCAGGTCGCGCCGCGCAAGCGGCCGTTCCAGACCATCATCCCGGGATTCATCACCAGGAACGGCCTGCCGCTCATGAGCTTCGGCCTGATGGGCGGCAGCATGCAGCCGCAGGGCCACACGCAGCTCGTGGTGCGCATGGCCGACTACGGCCAGGGGCCGCAGGGCGCCATCGACGGCCCGCGCTTCCGGATCGTCCAGGGGCTCGACGTCAACTTCGAGCCCGAGTTTCCGAAGGCGACGCTCGCCGAGCTCGCCGCGCGCGGGCACCACGTGGTCGAGCTGCCCGCGGGCTACATGGATTTCGGATGCTCGCAGATCGCGCATCGGCTGGAGGACGGCTACCTCGCCGCCTCGGACGCGCGCCGCGACTCGCTCGCGGTGGGGTTCTGACATGCTGAAGCTCTTCAATCCCAAGGCGGGCCCGGTCCCCAACGGTCCCTATTCGCACGGCGTGCTCGTCCCCGCGAACGCGCGCTGGCTCTACGTCGCGGGCCAGACCGGTACGCGCAAGGACGGCTCGATCCCGCAGACCGTCGAGGAGCAGACCGAGGTCGTGTGGCAGAACATCCTCGCCGTGCTCGCCGAAGGCGGCATGGGCGTCGAGGACGTCGTCAAGGTGACCTCGTTCCTCGTGCGCAAGGACGACTACGCGAAGTTCGCGCCGGTGCGTGCGAAGTATCTCGGCGCGCATCGCCCCGCGTCGACGCTGCTGGTGGTCTCGGCGCTCGCCCGGCCCGAGTTCCTGGTCGAGGTCGAGGCGGTCGCGGCGAAATCCTGACCATGCTGAAGCTCTGGGGGCGCGTCAACTCGATCAACGTGCAGAAGGTGCTGTGGGCGCTCGACGAGCTGCGCGTCGCGTACGAGCGCGTCGACGCCGGGCTGCAATTCGGCGTGGTCAACGAGCCCTTCTACCGCAGGATGAACCCGAACGGCCGCGTGCCGACGATCGAGGACGACGGCCTCGTGCTCTGGGAGTCGAACGCGATCGTGCGCTACCTTGCCGCGAAGCACGGGCAGGGCACGCTCTGGCCGGCCGACCTGCGCACGCGCGCCGACGCCGACCGCTGGATGGACTGGTGCACGAGCACGCTCGCGCCCGCGATGACGCCGGTGTTCTGGGGGCTGGTGCGCACGCCGCCCGAGAAGCGCGACGCGGCGAAGATCGCGGCCGGCGTCGAGCAGTGCGTCAAGGCGCTGGAGCTCTTCGACGGCTGCCTCGCGGAGCGCGAGTACGTCGCCGGAAAGAACTTCACGATGGGCGACATCCCGGTCGGCACGTTCGTGCACCGCTGGTACGCGCTTCCGCTCGAGCGCCCGAAGCTGCCCAACGTCGAGGCGTACTACGCGCGGCTGAAAGCGCGCCCGGCATACGCCGGGCACGTCGCGCGTCCGCTGAGCTGAGTCAGCGCGCGGCCTCGGCCGCGATCGGCGGGCCGCCGAGCCGCGCGCGGCGCTCCTCGGGCGGGAGGTCCGCGATCCTGCGCACGTCGGCGTAGAAGCGCTCCATGTCGCCGCCGTCGGCGACGATCATCGCGTGGAACGCGGGCACGAGCTCGGTGTACGCGGCGATCGACGCGAGCAGCGCGTTGTTCGGGCCCTGGGCGAAGAGGCGGTCGTAGCCGGCGAAGCCGCCCCAGGATTTCTTGAGCGCGTCGTAGTCGTCGCGCATCTCCCGGAACAGGCGCGCCTTGCCGGCGCGCTTCTCCTCCACCGTGCCCGAGCCGCGGTAGAAGGCGTCGAGGCGGTTGCGGTACTTGAGCACGAGCGCGAACACCTGCCGGCGGCGCTCGGCGGCCGCCTCGTACGCCGCGCGCTGCGCGGGCGTGCCGTGCGCCGCCAGCCAGCGGCGCACGCCCTCCTCTTCGACCGAGACCGCGAACGACTCGTTGAACATGGTGTCGTTGCGCACGTACACCACCTGGTGCGCGAGCTCGTGGAAGATCAGGCGCGCGAGCTCGGCGTCGGGATAACGGATGAAGGTCGAGAGCACGGGATCGTTGAAGTAGCCGAGCGTCGAGTACGCGGGCACGCCGCCCGAGTAGACGTCATAGCCCTGCGCGGCCATGTCGTCGGCGTAGCGGCGGGCCGCTTCCTCGGAGTAGTAGCCGCGGTAGGCGACGCAGCCCGCGAAAGGGAAGCACGACTCGACCGGCTTCACCGAGAACTCCGGCGTCGCGAACACGTTCCAGATCACGTACGGCCGGCCGATGTCGGCGTAGCTTCGGAAGCTGCCGTTGTCGGGCAGCTTCAGCTCGCGACTCGCGAAGTCGCGGATCGCGACCACCTGCTCGAGGCGCTCGCGCAGCGCCTCGGGCGTCTTCGGCTCGTGCACGGCCTCGTCGATCGGCACCGAGAGGCGCATCAGCTCGAGATGCCCGCCCACCGCCTGGGCGTAGTACGCGAGCGTGCCGCAGCCCGAGACCACGAGCACCAGCGCGAGCGCGGCGAGCACGGCGAGGCGCCTCATCGCGCGAACCGTCCTTCGCGCAGGAAGGCCGCGGCCTGGCGCGCGACCTGCGCCGAGATCAGCATCGCGCTGTGGCTGACGGGAAGCGTCACGTGGTCGCGCATGCCCGGGAACCGCGTCTCGTCGAGGCACACCACGCCGTCGCTCGGGTGCGGCAGCCGCACGAGCAGCCGCGCGAGGCCGAACGGCCGCGTGCCGGCGACGACGCCGACCTCGAAGCGCGCGTCGAGCGACGTGTCGAACGGCGGCCGCCAGGCGGAGGCGCTGCTGCCGAGCAGGAACGCCGCCTTCTTTCCCAGGCGCTCGGCCATCAGGCACCCGGACACGGGGGCGCCGAGCAGGACCGCGCGGCGCACGCGGGGGTCGGGCGCGCGCTGCAGGTAGCGCAGGATCACGAGGCCTCCCAGGCTGTGCCCGGCGAGATGCACCCGTTCGCCGCCGGTCGCGGCGACGCGGCGCGCGAGACGCGTCACGTGCTGCTCGAGCGTCTCGCTTCCCGAGCGGTAGCCCATCGCCGAGGCGCGAAAGCCGGCGCGGCCGAGCGCGTGCACGAGATAGTGCATGGCGAAGCGGTTCATCCACAGCCCGTGCAAGAGGACGACCGGCTCTGGCGCGCACGCGGCCTCGACTTCATGTTCCACGGCGCGCCGTCCGCGTCTCGGGAAGCAGCAGCCATGCCGCGTTCACCAGGGGAAGGATGATGATCAGCACGAAGCCGTAGCCGTAGCTGCCGGTCGAGGCGACGATCGTTCCGAAGACCGGCGGCCCGATCAACCCGCCCGAGAAGGTGAAGAACTGGGTGCCGCCGGTCACGGTCGCGATCCTGCCCTCGGGCGCAAGGCGCGCGACCTCCGCGAGGTACACGCCGTTCCAGCCGACCGCGGTCGCGCCGTAGAGCATGCACACCGCAAGCACGAGCGCGACGGGCCAGCTTGGATCGAACAGGATGGCGGCGACGCCGCACAGCGACATCGCGATGCCGAGCAGCGCCAGCAGCAGCCGCGGCGCACCCCAGCGGTCGGCGAGCGCGCCCCAGGCGACCCGGCCGGCGACGCCCGTGAGCTGCGAGACTGCGAACACCGAGCCCGCGGTCACGAGCGAGTAGCCGAGGCCGAGCTTCAGGTACGAGATCAGGTAGGTCAGAAAGCTCGTCTGCACGCACGAGTACACGCCCGAGGTGACCGCGAGCGCGAGCACCGGGCGATCGCCCCAGACCTCGGCGATCGGCGCCACGATGCTGCGCAGGCGCAGCGGGTGCGCGCGCCGCGTCTTTTCGTCGCGGACGCCGTCGTAGCGCGCGCGGAAAGGCGCGACGAGGGGCGCGACGCACGCGCTCGCGAGCGCGAGCACGGCGAGCGCGTGACGCCAGTCGGTCCGGAGCAGCAGCAGCGGCAGCAGCACGCCCGCGGCCGCGGCGCCGAGCGGAACGCCGGTCTGCTTGATCGAGAAGATCATCGTGCGCATGCGCGCGGGCGCGGCTGCGGCGAGTATGGTCGAGCTCGCGGGATTGACGAACCCGTGCGCGGCGCCGAAAAGCACGGCGCACGACAGGACCAGCGCCAGGCTTCCCGCCGCCCCGGCCGCGAGGCCGGCGGCCACGCACACCGCGGCGGCCTGGAACATGCGCACCGGGCCGTAGCGCCCGACCAGCGTGCCGCAGGCGAGGCCGGCGAACATCGCCGCGAGAAACGCCATCCCGGACCACAGCCCGACGCGCGCCGGATCGACGCCGAGGTCGGCCGCAGCGACCGGCGCGAGCACCGGCGGCACCGCGAGCGCCATCGCCGTCAGCGACTGAACCACCACCGTCATGGCGACGGTGACGGCGAGCTGCAAAGGAGTGAGAGCGGGCGCGGCCGGGTTCACGCGGTCGGCTCGAGAAGGCCCGCCGGAAATGGACGCGCGGCGCGGCCCGGGCGCGGTGCTACTGCGACGCGCGCTGGATCTCGTAGTGCAGGGTGGCGGCGCGCTCGCCCGCGTTGGTCCAGACGAGGCAGTAATCGGAGGTCTTCTTGGCGACGAAATTGCCGGCCGCGTCCTCGATGCCGGTGCGCGCGATATGGACGATCTCCTTGTCCTCCTGGTGCGAGAGCTTGAAATCCAGGGGACCGTCCGCGTTGAACCGGTAATACAGCACCTGCGCGTTGACCAGCTTGAAGCATTCCTTCTGGGCCTCCGACTTCACCAGCGTTTTCGTCACCACCTTGGGCGCCTCGGGCTGACCGTCCTGCTGCGCACGCGCGCACGGCACTGCCAGCGCGACGGCGAGCCCGGGCACAGCCGCCATCAGCCTGAGGTTCATTTCGTCCCCTTCGTGTCGTTGCCGCGCGCGCGCAACCGCTGGAAGGCGGCCGATTCCGCCTCGTAGGTCTTGCGCGACTCGCTCTCCACCGCGCGCGCCTGCTTCAGCTCGGTGCGCGCCCTCTCCACGCGGGATTTGCTGTCCTCGTACCGTCGCTGGGCCGGACCGAGCTCGGCCTCGGCATCCTTCAGGCCCTGCTCGGCGTCCTTCACGCGGCGCGCGGCGCGCTCGGCGCCCTGCCGCGAGAACTCGACGCGCTGCTGCGCCTCGGTATAGGAATCGGTGCGGCGTTGCCGCTCCTCCACGGGCGCCTGGGCGACGACGGGCGGGGCGATGAGGATCGCCAGCAGCAGCCCGAGTCCGCTCAGTGCGCTTCGTGGCACGAACGAATTTTACACCAGGCGCGCGCTTCGCGGGCTGAGGGCGTTGACGCGCGCGCGGCGAGTGACCTATCGTGTGCACGGGACACGCATGACGCCGAATCGCCGCACCCTTCTCGCGAGTCTCGCCGCGGCCGGCCTGCTCGTGCTGGCGCCCGCCGCGGCGCAGAGCATCGACGCCGCCCGCAATGAGCGCGCGGTCGTCTGGTATACCGCCATGACGACGACCGACGCCGAGCCGTTGCGCGACGCGCTGCAGGCGCGCTATCCGTTCCTGCAGCTCACGATCCTGCGCCAGCCCGGCGAGAAGATCCGCACGCGCATCCTGACCGAGGCGCGCGCCGGCAAGCACCTCTGGGACGTCGTCTCGTTCAATCATCTCGACATGGACGCGCTCGACCGGGAAGAGCTCCTCGCCGCGTACGCGTCCCCGGAGACGCGCTCGGGCTTCCCGCCCGGCGCCGTCGATCCGCGCGGCCGCTGGGCGGCGATCTACGTCCGGCAGTTCGTCATCGGGTACAACCTGCGCGCCGTGCCGCCGGGGCAAGCGCCCCGGAGCTGGCAGGACCTGCTCGAGCCGCGCTGGAAGGGCAAGTTCGCGATGGACGAGGACGACAGCGAGTGGTACGCCGCGATGCTCGACTATCTCGGGCGCGAGCGCGGAACCGCGTTCATGCAGGCGCTCGCGCGCCAGCAGCCGCAGCTGCGGCGCGGCCACAGCCTGCTGTCGAAGCTGCTCGTCGCGGGCGACTTCCCGCTCGCGCTCGTGCACGCGGCCGAGGTCGAGGGGGAGAAGAAGACCGGCGCGCCGGTGGACTGGGTGCGCAGCCTCGACCCGATCATCACGTCGCCGAGCCAGGTCGCGGTCGCCGCCGGCGCACCGCATCCGAACGCGGCGCGCCTGCTGGTCGACCTGCTGCTTTCGGTCGAGGGCCAGACCATCATCCGCTCGCGCGGCCGGGTGCCGGCGCGCACCGACCTTCCCGGCGCGGGGCCCGACGAGAGCCGGCTCAGGATCCACTACGTCGACCCGAAGCTCGCGCGCGAGCGGGACCGCAGCGAGCGCGAATTCCGCGACATCTTCCTGAAGGCCCGCTGATCATGTCCGCAAGGATCCGGCACATCGCCATCGTGAGCGAGCAGTACGCGCTCGAGGGGCGCTTCTACGAGGCGATCTTCGGCATGCGCCCGGCATCGGACACGCGGCCCGAGCGCGCGGTCACCGTAAGCGACGGCTACGTCGGGCTGAACATCAATCCGCGCAAGGCAGGCCGCGGCGCGGGCCTCGACCACTTCGGCCTCGAGGTCGACGACGCCGACGCGGTGCGCGCGCGCCTGCGCGAGCGCTACCCGGCGATCCAGGTGCTGGCGCGGCCGAGCACGCGTCCGTTCGCTGGCGTCAGCACGCACGACCCCGACGGCAACATATTCGATCTCTCGCAGCGGAGCATGGAGAACCGGGCCTCGGTCTACGTCGAGGCCGAGCGCGAGCAGGCGCGCGCGATCAGCCATATCGCGATCCGCACGCTGCATCCCGAGCGCACCGCCGAGTTCTATACCGACGTGTTCGGCCTCGAGCCTTCCGCGAGGAAAGCCCCCGACGGCAGCCTCGCGCTCAGCGATGGCCGCGTCGCCCTGGTTCTCATGCCCTGGAGCATCCTCGACTATCACGGCGGCGGCATCGCGCGCCCGGGGCCCGACCACATCGGGTTCAAGGTCGAGAGCATCGCCGCGCTCGAGCAGCACATTGCCAAGGTCGGCGCGAACAACCCGCATCTGCGCCCGCTGCCGGTGGGCGCCGGGTCCGAGGGCGAGGCGCGCCTCAAGCTCTTCGCCTCGTGCCCGCACGGGCGCTACCACCTCGCCGACCCGGACGGCGTCCTGATCGACGTGGCCGAGCGATGAGCGCCGGCGCGCCCGCGGACCGCACCGTCGACGTCGGCGGGCTGCGCACGCGATACATCGAACGCGGCGCGGGACCCGCGGCGCTGCTCCTGCACGGCGCGTCGCTCGGCTCCTCGGCCGACGTCTGGACGGGCAACCTGGACGCGCTCGCCGCGCACGGCCTGCGCGTCATCGCGTTCGACCAGCCCGGGTTCGGCCTGAGCGACGACGCCGACGATCACTCGGTGGGCTTTCGCGTGCGTTTCGTGCCGGCCTTCATGGACGCGCTCGGGCTCGAGCGGGCGCACCTGGTCGGACACTCGCAGTCGGGACGTTTCGCGGTGAGCCTCGCGCTGTCGCACCCCGGGCGCGTCGCGCGCGCGGTGGTGGTCGCGACCGGCAGCCTCCTGCCGCCGCTTCCCGGAGCAGGCGCCCCAGGCGAAGGTGACGAGGGCGAGGCCGCCGAGCCGACGCTCGAGGACACGCGCGCGGCGCTCGAAGCGACGGTGTTCCATCGCGAGCTGGTCACGCCGGAGGCGGTCGCGCTTCGTCACCGCATGAGCACGGGGAGGAACTTCCGCGCCTTCCTCGCCCGCCGCCAGGCGCGCGGGGCCGGCGAGAAGAAGGACGCCGCGCCGCTATGGCAGCGGCTGGGCGAGGTGCGGGTCCCGCTGCGCCTGATCTACGGCGCGGACGACCGCGGCGACTGCGCGCGGCGGACGCGGCTCGCGCTGGAGCGCTTCCCGGGGCTCGACCTGCACCTCGTCGAGCGCTGCAAGCACCTGGTGCAGTGGGACGCGCCCGAGCGCTTCGCCGAACTTACCGGGCGCTTCCTCGCGTCCTAGGCCCGCGTCACTCCACCTTCGCGCCCGAGGCCTTCACCACCTTGCCCCACTTGGCGATCTCGTTGTGGATGAACTCGCCGAACTGCTCGGGGGTCCACGGGCTCGCCATCGCGCCCTGCTGGGCGAGCTTCTCCTTCACGTCGGGTTGCGCGAGCGCCTTGTTCACTTCGGCGTTCAGGCGCGCGACGACGCTGCGCGGGGTGCCCTTCGGCGCCAGCATCCCGAACCAGGCCGTCGCCTCGTAGCCCGCGACGCCGGCCTCCTGCATGGTCGGCACGTCGGGCAGCTCGGGGTAGCGCGTCGCCGTGGTCACCGCGAGCGCCCTGAGCTTTCCGCTCTTGATGTAGGCGATCGACGAGGTCAGGTTGTCGAACATGACGTCGACCTCGCCGCCGAGCATGCCGGCGAGCGCAGGGCCGCTGCCCTTGTAGGGCACGTGGACCATCTTCACGCCGGTCAGCATCATGAACATCTCGGCCGACATGTGGATCGACGTGCCGCTGCCCGAGGACGCGAAATTGATCTTGCCGGGCTTGCTCTTCGCGAGCGCGATGAACTCGGCGACCGATTTCGCGGGCACCGAGGGATTGACCTCCATGACGTTCGGAACGAGCGCGATCATCGCGACCGGCGCGAGGTCCTTCTCCAGGTCGTAGTTCAGCTTCGCGTACAGCGTCTGGCTGATCGACTGCGCCACGGTGCACTGCAGGACGGTGTAGCCGTCGGGCGTCGACTTGGCAACCACCTCGCTGCCGACGTTGCCCGCCGCGCCGGGCCGGTTCTCGACGATGACCGGCTGCCCGAGCGGGCCCGTGATCTTGTCGGCGATGATGCGCGCGGTGATGTCGGTTGCGCCCGCTGGCGGGAACGGAACGAGGTAATGGATGGGCTTGCTCGGCCACGCCTGGCCGAGGGCCGTGCCCCATGCCAGCGCCGCGCACAGGAAGACGGCAGCGTTTCGTGCTCTCATGGATCCTCCTCCAGAAAGTCCGGCTTATTCTACGTAAATCCCTTGCCAAGCGGCGGAAACTGCGGCAGCCTGCGCGGACGCTTCCGAGAAGGCGAGGGAGATATGTTCAAGAACGAGTTCATGCAGACGCTGCTTTTCCCGTCTGTCGTCGAGTTTTTCCTGCTGGTCGGCGTGGTCGGTGTCCTGGTCGGAATCGGCCTGATTCTATGGAGGGAGCCGACACTGCGCTTCCTCGCGGTTCTGAACCGGTGGGTGTCGACGCGGCGCTGGCTCAAGTCTGCAGAGATCCCGCACGACACGAGCTCGGGCGTCCAGCGTTACCGGCTCTGGATCGGCCTGTTCTTCGTCCTGGCCGCCGCGTATTCGCTGTTCGGCCTCCTGACGCGATTCAACGTGCACGCGGTCTTGCCCGCCAACAGCCTGGGCGGCTGGACGCCGGCCGCGCACTGGCTGCTCGACAGCCTGCGCTGGTTCCTCGTGGTCGGCAGCATCGCCGCGGCGGCGGTCGGCGCGCTGCTCGTCCTCATGCCGGAGACGCTGCGCAAGCTCGAGGCGCGCGCGAACGAATGGCACTCGTCGCGCAAGGCGTTCGGCGGCGTCGCCGACGCGATGTACATGCCGCTGGACAAGTGGGTCGAGCACTACCCGCGGCTGGCGGGCGCCGTCATCGCTGCGGGTGCGTTCGCGGTCGCCATCGGATCGGTGATGGTGCTCGCGCGGATGAAGTAGCACGGCGCCGGACGTGGCAGAATGCCGCCATCGGAATGCTCCGGGGGCGGCGATGAAATCCATAGCGGAAGCTTGGCGGCAGTTCAGGCAGGAGCTCGATGACTGGAGCGGCGCGCTGAACGCAGAGGTGCGCGCATACCCCGGCCCGATCGCGCGCTGCGACGAGCAGCTCGGGGGCCTGGTCGAGCAGCGCCGCCGCGCCGCGCTCGCGGCCAATCTGGCCTCGGAGATCGACGCCTGCGTGATGCGGCTGGACGAGCTCGTCGAGCTCCTCGGACCCGATGCCGACATGGCCGGCGCCTTCCGCGAGCGTCTGCTGGGCGTGTTGGTGGGCCCGCCTGGATTCGAACCAGGGACCAAAGGATTATGAGTCCTCTGCTCTGACCGACTGAGCTACAGGCCCTTCAGTCAATTCTACAGCCGCAAAGAAAACGCCCCGCATCGCGGGGCGTTTTCGTTCCAGCCGGCGCACGAGGCCCGGCTCTAGCTATTGTCCAGGAAGCTCTTCAGCCGCTCCGACCGCGACGGATGCCGCAGCTTCCTCAGCGCCTTGGCCTCGATCTGGCGAATACGCTCGCGCGTGACGTCGAACTGCTTGCCGACCTCTTCCAGCGTGTGGTCGGTGTTCATTTCGATGCCGAAGCGCATGCGCAGCACCTTGGCCTCGCGCGGGGTGAGCGAGTCGAGGATGTCCTTGGTGACCTCGCGCAGGCTCGCGTACATCGCCGCGTCGTTCGGCGCGAGCGTCGCCTGGTCCTCGATGAAGTCGCCCAGGTGCGAGTCGTCGTCGTCGCCGATCGGCGTCTCCATCGAGATCGGCTCTTTCGAGATCTTGAGGATCTTGCGAATCTTCTCCTCGGGCATCTCCATCTTCTGCGCGAGCGTCGCCGGGTCGGGCTCCTGGCCCGTCTCCTGCAGGATCTGGCGCGAGATGCGGTTCATCTTGTTGATCGTCTCGATCATGTGCACCGGGATGCGGATGGTGCGCGCCTGGTCGGCGATCGAGCGCGTGATGGCCTGCCGGATCCACCACGTCGCATAGGTCGAGAACTTGTAGCCGCGGCGGTATTCGAACTTGTCGACCGCCTTCATCAGGCCGATGTTGCCTTCCTGGATCAGGTCGAGGAACTGCAGGCCGCGGTTGGTGTACTTCTTCGCGATCGAGATCACCAGGCGCAGGTTCGCCTCGGTCATCTCGCGCTTCGCGCGGCGGGCCTTCGCCTCGCCGGTCGACATCTGCTTGTTGATCTCCTTGAGATCCTTGAGCGGGATGCCGATGCGCTTCTGGATCGCGAGCAGCTTCTGCTGCTGCTCGAGGATGGCCGGCTCGTAGCGCGTCAGCACGCTGCTCCACGGCCGGGTCGCGGCGATCTCGTTCTTCACCCAGCGCATGTTGGTCTCGTTGCCGGGGAAGACCTTGATGAAATGCGGTCGCGGCATGTTGCTCTTCATCACGCACAGCGCCTGGATCTCGCGCTCGTGGCCGCGCACCTCGTCGACCATGCCGCGCAGGCTGTCGCACAAACGCTCGATGATGCGCGCGGTGAAGCGGATGTTCGTCAGCTCGCCGCCGATCTGGTCGCGTACGCGGATGTATTCCTTGCTGCGGTGGCCGTGCTCGACGAGCGCCTTCTTCATCTTCTCGTAGAGGCGCTGGATCTTGGCGAAGCGGGCGAGCGCGTCCTCTTTGAGCTGGAGCAGGCTCGCGGAGAGCGCGGCGCTGTCCTCCTCGCCCTCTCCCTCCTCTTCCTCCTCGGGCTCGACGTCGTCGGCGAGCTCGGTGATCGGCTCTTCCTTCGCGTTCGGATCGATCAGGCCGTCGACCAGCTCGTCGATGCGCATCTCGTCGCGCGCGACCTTCGCCGAGAGCTCCAGGATCTCGGCGATCGTCGTCGGGCACGCGGAGATGGCCTGGATCATGTGCTTCAGGCCGTCCTCGATGCGCTTGGCGATCTCGATCTCGCCTTCGCGCGTGAGCAGCTCCACCGACCCCATTTCGCGCATGTACATGCGCACCGGGTCCGTGGTGCGGCCGAACTCGGGGTCGACCGTCGACAGCGCGGCCTCGGCCTCCTCCTCGGCGTCCTCGTCGGGGACGACCGGCGGCGCGTTCTCGGAGATCAGCAACTGCTCGGCATCCGGGGCCTCGTCGTACACCTGGATGCCCATGTCGTTGAACGTCGTGATGATCGACTCGATCTGCTCGGCGTCGACCATGTCGTCGGGCAGGTGATCGTTGATCTCGGCGTAAGTGAGGAAGCCGCGCTCCTTGCCGAGCTTGATCAGGTTCTTCAGGCGCGTGCGCCGCGCCTCTGCGTCTTCGGGGCGCGCCTCGGCGCGGAGAAGCAGCGCACGCTCGGCATCGCCGTTGCGACGGGAGCCGCGGCCAGCCTTACGCAACTTCATGAGCTCTTGCGCTTGCATCTTCAACTGCGCCTTCAACTCTCTTTCCTTCTGCTTCTGCAACGCCGCAGCTTCTTTGGCCTTCGCTTTTTCTTGCGCAGCGAGTTCCTTGGCTTTGGCCTTTTCCCGCGCGGCTAGTTCCTTTGCCTTCGCCTTTTCTTTCGCGACGCGCTCGCGCTCGCGCAATTTCTCCTTCTGAAGGCGCAGGCGCTCGCGCTCCTTTTCCGTGCGCTCGCGCGCCTTCTGCGCTTCTTTCTCGCGGCGCGCGCGCTCCCTTTCTTTCGCGGCCTTCGCGTGCGCCGCTTCCTTCTCCTTGCGTGCACGTTCCCTGTCGCGCTCGCGCTGCATCCTGTCGCGCTCGCGCTCCTTCTGCGCGCGCAGCTTCGCGGCCGCCTTCTCGCGTTGCGCCTTCAGCTTGTCCATCTCGCGGGCGCGCGGGCTCTTCAGGCCGATCTTGCCCTTGGCCCGGCCAGCGGGCCGGGCTTTCGCCTTGGACTTAAGCCTCTGTTTCGACATAAAGTTTCCTGAAGGTCGCGATTAAAAGTGAACCGATAATTATAGCACGGGCGGGGACCCGCTGCGGACGACGTCGAGCTCCTTGCGCCTCGCCGCGAGCCTCGCGAGCTGCGCCTCCTCCTCGGGCGTGAGCCTGCGCAGCTCGGCCTGGCGCACCAGCTCGGCGAGCCGGTCCTTGACGTGCTGTAGCTCCATATTGGGGAGCGCGTCGCGGAATTCCATCTCCACGTCCTCGGGCGACAGCGCCATCACCATGACTTCCTTTTTGATCTGCTTGAACAGTCCCTCGAACTCGGTCCCGTGGAAACGATCGATCACCAGCGCGTCGAAGTTCGCGCCTGCGGTCTCGCGCGCGAACGCGACGAAGACCTGAAGGGCGAGCGACTCGAAGCTCTGTCCCCGCAGCAGCTCCGCGGGCATCTCCGCGGCGAGCGAAGGCTTCACCATCAGGCGCTTCAGCAGCCACACCTCGAGGCTCTGCATCGGCGCGCGCTCCTCGCGGGCGGGGACGTGCCCGTAACGCGAAGCGGGTGTCCTGGCAATCGAGATACCGAGGTCCCTGGCAGCCTCTTCCTCGGAAATCCGGTAGATCTGCGCCACATGCTTGAGCAGGTTTTGTTTCAGGTTGATGGCGGCCAGAGGCTGGAGAAAAGCCTTCGCCTGATGGAAGAAATGCGACTTCCCTTCCATGACGGCCCCGGTCCCCAGGCGCTCCTTCAATCCCTCGGCGAAGAATTGAGCCAACGGCTCCGCTTTCCCCACGGCTTCCTCGAATGCCTGGACCCCCCGTTCCCGCACAAAACTATCGGGATCGTGCTCGGGCGGCAGAAAAAGAAATCTCACCACCTTCGTGTCGGTCACCGCGGGCAGGCTCACCTCGAGGGCCTTCCAGGCCGCGTTGCGGCCGGCGGCGTCGCCGTCGAACGAGAACACGATCTCGTCGGTCTGGCGCAGCAGCCGCTGCACGTGCGTCGCCGAAGTCGCGGTGCCGAGCGTCGCCACCGCGTACTCGACGCCGTGCTGGGCGAGCGCGACGACGTCCATGTAGCCTTCGACGACCAGCACCCGCCCCGCCGCCCGGATCGCTTGCCGCGCCTGCGGCAGGCCGTACAGTTCCTGCCCCTTCTGGAACAGCGGGGTCTCCGGAGAGTTGAGGTACTTCGGGCCGGGGTCCCGCTCATCGTCGAGCGGCGGCTCGATCACGCGACCGCCGAAACCGATGACCGAGCCGCGCTGATCCTGAATCGGGAACATGATGCGGTCGCGGAAGCGGTCGTAGCGGCGCCCGGCCTCGCCGTCGATCACGAGTCCCGCGTCCTTGAGCGCCTTGTCCGCGTACCCGGGAAATACGCTCTGGAGGTTTTGCCAGCCCGGCGGCGCATAGCCGATGCCGAAGCGCGCGGCGACCTTGCCGGTCAGCCCGCGGTGCTTCAGGTAATCGATCGCGCGCGGCGAAGCCTTCAGCTGCTCGCGATAGTAGTCGCAGGCGCGCTGCATGACCGGATGCAGGTCGGGCCCGGTCTCCTCCTTCTTCGCGCGCGGCTCGAACTCGGGCATCTTCATGCCGACGTCCTCGGCCAGCTCGCGCACCGCGTCGACGTACCCGAGCCCGGAGTACTCCATGAGGAACGAGATCGCGTTGCCGTGCGCGCCGCAGCCGAAGCAGTGGTAGAACTGCTTGGTCGGGCTTACCGTGAACGAGGGTGTCTTCTCGCTGTGGAAGGGGCAGCAGGCGGCGAAGTTCGCGCCGGCCTTCTTGAGCGTCATGTGACGCTCGATCACGTCGACGATGTCGACGCGATGGAGCAATTCTTGCTTGAACGAATCTGGAATCACGGGCCTGCTACATATATAGGCCAAAACGCCGGCCAGTCAAATCCCCGGCCCCGCGAGATCAACCCGCGAGCTTCGCCTTCACCAGGGCGGACACCTTCGCCATGTCGGCGCGGCCGGCCAGCTTCGCCTTCAGCGCGCCCATGACCTTGCCCATGTCGGCCGCCCCTTTGGCCCCGGTCTGCGCGAGGGCGTCGTCGACCGCCTTCGCGATTTCCGCGTCCGACAGCTGTTTCGGCAGATACCCGGCGAGCAGGTTCAACTCGAAGGTCTCGGCGTCGGCGAGGTCGGTCCGATTGGCGCTCGTGTATTGAGCAATGGAGTCGCGCCGCTGCTTGATCATTTTCTCGATGACGGAGGCGATCTCGGGGTCGGAGAGGTCCTTGCGCTCGTCCACCTCACGCTGCTTGATGGCCGCGAGCAGCAGCCGGATCGCCGACAGGCGCTGCGTCTCGCGCGCCTTCATCGCGGCTTTCATGTCTTCCTGGATGCGTTCTTTCAGCGGCATGGGAAGCTCCGTCGGGTCGGGCTCAGAAACGACGAGGCCGGACAGGTTCCCCTGTCCGGCCCGGGATCCAGCGCATTCGCGCGCGCGGCTCAGTACAGCTTGGGCGGCAGCGTCTGGTTGCGCAGACGCTTGTAGTGGCGCTTGATCGCGGCCGCGAGCTTGCGCTTGCGGTACGCCGTCGGCTTCTCGTAGAACTCGCGGGCGCGCAGCTCGGTCAGCAGCCCGGTCTTCTCGACGGTCCGCTTGAATCGGCGAAGCGCGACCTCGAACGGCTCGTTTTCCTTGACGCGTACGGTCGGCATCTAGCGGCGGTCCTCGGTGCTTTCGGAAAGGGCCGGATTCTAGCAGTTTTTGCGGGTTTCCCACAGGGTCCGGCCGGGCCCCTGGGCCGCCTCCCGGCGGTTCAATGCGGCTGGCCCCCCGCCGCGGGGCGCGCGTGGTGGTGGCGCTGGAAGACGAGGTACAGGACAGGCAGCACGATCAGGGTCAGCAGCGTCGCCGACACCAGGCCGCCGATGACCACCACGGCGAGCGGCTTCTGGGTCTCCGAGCCGATCCCGGTCGAAATCGCCATGGGCAGGAGGCCGAGCATCGCGAGCAGGCCCGTCATGAGCACGGTCCGCATGCGCACGAGCGAGCCCTTGATCACCGCCTGCTCCGGGGGCATCCCGCTCGCCCGCAGCTGGTTGAAATAGGCGACCATCACCACCCCGTTCAGCACCGCCTGCCCGAACAGCGCGATGAAGCCGATCGCCGCCGACACCGACAGCGGGATCCCGGTCACGAGGAGCGCGAAGATGCCCCCGATCAGCGCGAACGGGATGTTGAGCAGGATGAGCGTCGCGCTCGAGACCCGTCCGAAGGCGTCGAAGAGCAGGAGGAAGATCAGGAGCACCGAAACCGGGATGATGATCGCCAGCCGCGCCATGGCGCGCTCCTGGTTCTCGAACTCGCCCGACCAGGTGACGCGGTACCCCGGCTTGAGCTTGACCTGCGCGGCGACGCGGTCCTTCATGTCGGCCACCACGCTGCCCATGTCGCGGTCGGCGATGAACACCCCGATCGCGTAGACGCGCACGCCGTCCTCGCGCGCGATGTTCATGGCGCCGCCGACGGTCTTGAACTCGGCCACTTGCGACAGGGGCACGTAGGCGCCGCCGGGCGTGGCGACGGTGATCGCCTCGAGGTTGGGGATCGTGCGCTGCGCGTCCTTCAGCCGCACGGTGACGGCGAAATGCCGCTCGCCCTCCCAGAGCTGCGTCGCCGGCTTGCCGCCGAGGACCATCTCGATCACGTCCTGGATGTCGGCGACGTTCAGCCCGTAGCGCGCGGCAGCCTCGCGGTCGATGCGGATGAGCAGCTGCGGCAGCTCGCCCAGCCGGTCGATGAACGCGCGCTTCACGCCGCGCACGTCGGAGATCGCATGCAGCACGGCCTGAGCCTGCTCGCTCAGGACGTCGAGATCGTCGCCGAACACCTTGATGACGATCTGGCCGTCGATCTGCGAGATCGACTCGAGGACGTTGTCGCGGATCGGCTGCGAGAAGCTCGGCTCGATCCCGGGGAACACCGACATGGCGTCGTCCATCTGGTCGACCAGCTTGCGCTTGGTCATCCCCGGACGCCATTCCGACTCGGGCTTGGGCACGACGAGCATCTCGCACATGTTGATCAGCTTCGGGTCGGTGCCGTCCTCGGGACGACCGGACTTCGAGATGACGGTGTCGACCTCCGGGATCTTGGCGAGCACCGCGCGGAACTTCCCGGTCATCGCCTGCGCCTCGGTCACCGACACCGACGAAGGCAGCGTGACGTTGATCCAGATCGAGCCCTCGTTCAGCTCGGGCAGGAACTCGGTCCCGAGCTTGGGCACGACGGCGAAGCTCGCCGCGAGCGCCGCGAGCGCGATCCCGATCACGATCTTCTTGCGGCCCACCGCCCAGACCAGCGCCGGCTCGTATAAGCGCTTGCACGCGCGCACCAGGCGGTTCTCCTCCTCGGGCAGGTGCTTGGGCAGAAAATGCAGGCACAGCAGGGGCACCAGCGTCAGCGAAAGGATCAGCGAGCCGACGAGCGCCGACGTGACCGACCACGCCATGGGCGCGAAGATGCGCCCCTCGTGCCGCTGCAGCGTGAAGATCGGGATGTGCGCGGCGATGATGATCAGCATCGAGAACAGCGTCGGACGCCCGACCTCGATCGTCGCGTCCAGGATCCGCTGCAGGCGCGGCGTGCGCTCGTGCCCGGGATCCGAGAGCTTGCGGAACACGTTCTCGACCACGATCACCGCGCCGTCGACGATGATGCCGAAGTCCATGGCGCCCAGTGACAACAGGTTCGCCGGGATGCCGACGAAGGTGAGGCCGAGGAAGGTCGCGAGCAGCGACAGCGGGATGACCAGCGCGACGATCAGGGCCGCGCGCAGGTTGCCGAGGAAGAGCAGCAGCACCAGGGTCACCAGCGCCGCGCCCTCGGTCAGGTTGCTGAAGACCGTCTTCAGCGTGTGCTCGATCAGCCAGGTGCGGTCGTAGAACGGCACGATCTTGACCCCCGGCGGCAGCAACGAGGCGTTGAGCTGCCCGACCTTGGCCTTGACCGCTTTCAGCACCTCCGAGGGGTTCTCGCCCTTGCGCATCAGGACCACGCCGGTGACGATGTCGTCGTCGCGGTCCTGGCCGACGACGCCCTGCCGCGGCACCGCGCCGATCGAGACGTCCGCGAGGTTCTTGATCAAGATCGGCACGCCGTTCCGCTCGGCCACCACGATGTTGCCGATATCGTCGGCAGAGCGCAGCAGCCCGATGCCGCGGATCAGGTACTGCTGGCGTCCCTGCTCGAGGTAGCTGCCGCCGACGTTGGCGTTGCCGCGATCGAGCGCGGCGAACAGCTGCTGCAGCGTGATCTTGTAGTCGCGCAGGCGCGCGAGGTCGGGATTCACCTCGTACTGCTTGATCAGCCCGCCGATGGTCACGATGTCGGCCACCCCGGGGATCAGGCGGAGCTGGCGCTCGACGGTCCAGTCCTCGAGCGTGCGCAGGTCGCGCGGGTCCATGTGCGAGTCCGAGGACAGCCGGTAGCGGTAGATCTCGCCGATCGGCGTCGACAGCGGCGCGAGCTGCGGCTGCACGCCGGGCGGCATGTCGACGGCCGCCAGCCGCTCGACGACCTGCTGGCGCGCGAAATAGGGATTGGCTCGGTCGTCGAAGGTGATGATGATGAAGGACAGGCCGAACTGCGTGTGCGAGAACATGCGCACCGCGTTCGGCAGACCCGCGAGCGCCACCTCCAGCGGGACCGTCACCTGCTTCTCGACCTCCTCCGCGGCGCGGCCGGGGTAGAGCGCGATGACGTTCACCTGCGTGTCGGTGACGTCCGGAAACGCCTCGATGGGGAGCGATCTGAACGCCGCCAGCCCCGAGCCGATGAACAGAATCAGCCCGAGGACGATGAACAGCGGCTTGTGCAGCGCGAACGAGACGATGCGCTTCATTCAGTCATTTCAGGCCGCGGCGTCCCCGGACAGCTGGCGGTACAGGCGGTTCAGGAAAAGGTTGCCCTCGACGACGACTTTCTGGCCCTGGGTGAGGCCCGAGACCACGCCCGCGGTGCCGTCGCGCACGCCCTCGACATCGACCTGGACGCGCGCGAAGCGGCCCGGGGCTTCCTCGATGAAGACGTAGTTGCGCCCGTTCGCCTGGACGATGGCCTTCTCCGAGACCTGGACCTGCGCGCGCGGCGCGCCTTCCATCTCGGCGCTGACGAACATCTCGCCTTTCAGCTTGCGCGCGCGGTTGTCGACGATGCCGCGCAGCTTCACCGTGCGCGTCGCCGGGTCGATGAAGTCCGCGACCGCGACCACGGTCGCGGGGAACGTCTCCTCGGGCCAGGCGCCGGTGCGCAGCGTCGCGTGCAGGCCCCTCTTGAGCCGCGAGATGTCGCGCTCGTTGGCGTCGAGCTGCACCCACAGGCGCGAAGGATCCGTGACGACGAACATCGCCGGCGCCCCGGCGGCGACGTCGGGGCGCAGCTCCTGTCCCGGGTTGATGTTGCGCTCGACCACGGTGCCCGAGATCGGGCTGCGCAGCGCGAAGCTCTGGTCGACCGTGTCGCCCGAGGCGCCGTAGAGCTTGACGCGGCCCTCGGCGCGGGCGAGCTCGGCCTCGGCTCGCGCGTAGTCGGCCTCGGCGGCGTTCACATCCTTGCGCGCCGCGACGCCCGCGGTGTTCAGCTCGCGCAGACGCTCGAGGCTCTTCTTCGCGAGCGCGAAGTCGGTCTGCGCCTTGCGCGCCTCGGCCTGCGCCTGTCCGAAGTCGGGCGAGAACAGCAGCGCGAGCGGCTCGCCCGCCTTCACGACGTCGCCGGGCTTGACCAGGATGCGCGCGACGCGGCCCGCGAACGGCGGAAACAGGCGCACGGTGCGCTCCTCGTCCCAGACGAGGCGGCCGGTCAGCTTGAGCTGCTCGGGCGCGCCGGGCTTGACGACGTCCGACTGCAGCGCCGCGAGCTGCGGATTGCCTTCCGAGAACACCACGCGGCCGTCCTCCAGCCGCGGCGGCGGTGCCTCGGTCTTCTGGTCGTGGTCGCCGCATCCCGCGACCAGCGTCGCGGCGGCGAGCAGCATCGACATCGATAGTGCGCGCATGTTGTCGTTCCCTCTCCGGGCCTCTGCGGGCCCTGCTACCTCGGCTCCTCCGAGCCGATCCCAGCCCGCCAGGCCGACAGCGCCTTGGCGTAATCGTTTCGCGCCGCGGCGGCGTCGATCTGGATCGCCCGCAGCGTGCGGC
>DATDMW010000375.1:0-9541 GCA_036518595.1 Burkholderiales bacterium | reverse complement strand
CAACCAGAGCGACTGGTGGCGCGGCGCGAAAGGCTATTGCCTCAAGCACGGCGGCGACACCTGCCACGTGGCGCCGCAAGGGAAGATCTGCCGCGCCGCGTACAGCGGCGATCTCGCGCCCGCGCTGCTCGCGCTCGGCGCGGAGGTCGAGATCGCGGGCGCCGGCGGCGCGCGGCGGAAGCCGCTCGCCGAGCTGTACGCCGACGACGGGGCCGCGCCCTTGCGGCTCGCGGCCGGCGACATCGTCGTCGCGGTGCACCTTCCCGACGCCGCGCCGGGGCTGCGCTCGGGATACCGCAAGATCCGGCCGCGCGGCGCGATCGATTTCCCGCTCGCCGGCATCGCCGCCGCCCTGCGCACTCGCTCGGGCCGCGTCGAGTCGCTGCGCGTCGCGATCACCGGGACCAACTCGCGCCCGTTCGTGCTCGAGGGCACCGCCGACCTCGCCGGGGCCCCGCTCGACGACGCGCTGTTCTCTGCGCTCGGCAAGCTGGTCCAGCACCAGGTGCGCCCGCTGCGGACCACCGCGGCGAGCGCGAACTACCGGCGCCAGGTCGCCGTGGTGCTGGCGCAGCGCCTGGTGCGCGAGCTGACGGCCATCTAGAAGGAGAACGACGTGGAATCGAAGAGCCAGACCTGCCGCCGCCTGCACGACGAGCACGAGGCGGTGTTCGAGCTGCTGCGCCGCTTCGGCCGCACGCTCGCCGAGAGCGCGCCCGGGGTGACGCCCGATCTGTCGACCGCGGCGTGGGCCGGCCTGCTGCGCGACGTGCGCGGTGGACTCGAGGGCGAGGTCAGCCGGCATTTTGCGTTCGAAGAGCGCTCGCTCTTCCCGCTCCTCCAGGAGGCGGGCGAAGGCGACCTGTGCGACATGTTCCTGGAAGACCACGCGACGGTGCGCGGGATCGCGACGCCGCTGCTCGACCTGATCGCGGGCGCGCAGGCGCAGGCGCCCGCGCGCGCGGCCTGGGAATCGCTGAAGCGCCTCGGCCTCGCGCTGTGCGACGCGCTATCCGAGCATGCGCTCAAGGAGGAGCAGGCGCTGCTGCCTGCGCTCGAGAACATCCTTTCCGAGGAGCAGGACCGCGAGCTGTTCGCCGCCTACGCCGGCGGCGACGCGGTCGCGCACCACCAGCCATGAACGAGATCGTGCTGGCCCGGTCGGACGCCGCGGTGTCGGTGCGTGCGCTGCACGAGAGCGACTTCGAGCAGGCGGTCGCGATCGATGCCGCCATCGTCTTCCGCTCGCGGCGCGCCTATTTCGAGCGGCGGCTCGAGGCGGCTTCGGCGAACCCCGAGCAGCATGTGCAGCTCGCCGCGGTCCAGGACGGGACGCTCGCGGGCTACCTGCTCGCGCGGCGGATGCAGGGCGAATTCGGCCGCGCCGAGCCCGGCGTGCGGCTCGAGACCATCGGCGTGCGCGGCGGGCAGCAGGGGCGCGGCGTGGGCACGCGCCTCATGGCGGCGCTCGAGCGCTGGGCCGCGGCGCACGGCGTGCGCGAGATCCGCACCAGCGCCCACTGGCGCGACGACGCGATGCTCCGATTCCTCGACCACGCGGGCTTCGAGCTGGGCGACCGCGTTCTCGACCGGCCGGTCGGCCCCGACGGCGTCGCGCCGCTCGAGCGCGAGACGGGCGACGAGGGCGGCGAGGGCAGCGACCAGCGCCGCGAGGCGAACTACGGCACGCAGGTGCTGAACGATTTCACCACGCTCGCGCGCGACCGCGTCGAGCTGTGCTCGCTCGCGCCGGCCGATCTCGCCGGCATCGAGTCGATCGACCGCAGCATCACGGGGCGCGACCGCGGCGAGTACCTCGCGCGACTCGTCGACGAGGCGGTGTCGGGTTGCGGCGTGCGCGTCTCGCTCGTGGCGAGGCGCCACGGCACCATCGTCGGCTTCCTCATGGCGAGGACCGACTTCGGCGACTTCGGCCGCGCCGAGCCGATCGCCGTCATCGACACGATCGGCGTGCACCGCTGGTTCGCCGGCGCGGGGATCGGCGCCGCATTGCTGTCCCAGCTGTTTCTGAATCTCAATGCGCTGGGCGTCCAGCGCGTCGAGACCGTCGTCGCGCTGGAGAACCTCGACCTGCTGGCCTTCTTCCACAAGGCGGGGTTCGCCGCGAGCGGCCGGCTCGCGTTCGTGAAGCCACTCAACGGAGGGAACCGCCAGTGAAGCTCGACATCTACAACCATTTCTTTCCCAGGCGCTACTTCGACCGCATGGTCGAGGTCATGCCCGACGCGCGCGACATGCACAAGCGCGTGCGCGCGATCCCGGCGATCTACGATCTCGACGCGCGCCTGCGCGTCATGGACAGGTTCGACGACTACGCGCAGATCCTGTCGCTGCCGAGCCCCCCGGTCGAGTCGCTCGGGGATCCGCGGGTCGCCGCGGAGCTCGCCCGCATCGGCAACGACGGCCTGGCGGAGCTGTGCCGCAAGCACCCCGAGCGCTTCGAGGGCTTCATCGCGGGACTCGCGATGAACGACCCCGACGCGATGCTCGCCGAGGCCGGGCGCGCGGTGAAGAAGCTGGGCGCCGTCGGCGTGCAGGTGTTCACGAACGTGAACGGCGCGCCGCTCACGGCGAGCGCCACGCTGCCGCTCTTCGACCTCATGGCCGAGCTCGACCTGCCGATCTGGATCCACCCCGCTCGCGGCGCCGACATGGCCGACTACAAGACCGAGAAGAAGAGCCATTACGAGATCTGGTGGACCTTCGGCTGGCCGTACGAGACCAGCGTCGCGATGGCGCACATCGTGTTCGCGGGCCTCTTCGACAAGCACCCGGGCCTGAAGATCATCACCCACCACCTGGGCGGCATGATCCCCTACTTCGAGGGCCGCGTCGGCCCGGGCTGGGACCAGCTCGGCACGCGCACCTCGGACGAGGACTACGGCGCGCTGCTCGCGAAGCTGAAGAAGCGCCCGCTCGACTACTTCCGGATGTTCTACGCCGACACCGCGGTCTTCGGGTCGGTGGCCGCGACCGAGTGCGGCCTGAAGTTCTTCGGCGCCGACCGCGTGCTGTTCGCCTCCGACATGCCGTTCGACCCGGAGAAGGGCTCGGCCTACATCCGCTGGACGATCGACATCCTCGACCGGCTGCACGTCACGCCGGCGGAGCGCCAGGCGATCTACGAGGGGAATGCGCGCCGGCTGATGAGGCTGCCTGCGCGGCGGAAAGAGCCGGCTCGCGTCTGACCCGCCGGACGGGTCAGCCGTGGATCTGCTGGTACTTCTCGAGCAGCGCCTCGCGCGTCTCGCGGAAGTCGGGGTGGTCGACGATGCACGTCGCCGGGCACACGAGCTTGCACTGCGGCTCGTCCTCGGCGCCGACGCACTCGGTGCAGCGCAGCGGGTCGATCACGTACGGCGTTCCCGCCTTGATGGCTTCGTTCGGGCACACCGGGACGCAGGCATCGCACTCGGTGCAGTCGGTGTTGATCAGCAGGGCCATGGCTTCCTCCTTCAGGCGGCCGCGCGCTCGTCGAGTCGCGCGAGCTTGTCGTGCCGGAACGCGCCCCAGAGGGCCGCGCCGATCGCTCCGGCGTAGATCGAGTCGGGATGGCTGACGGCGGTCAGCCCGGTGATCTTCTCGTTGACGAGCTCCTCCTGGAGCGCGGCGAGCAGGCCCATGTCGAGCGCGAGGCCGCCGGTGAGCAGCACCGTGCCCTGCGTGATGCCCGTGACCTTGAGCAGCCGCACCAGGCGCGACGCCATCGAGATGTGGATCCCTTTGAGGATATCGGGTGTCGCGATCCCGCGCGACACCATGTTGATGACGTCGGTCTCGGCGAGCACGGCGCAGATCGAGCTGACCTTCTCGGGGTTGGACGCGCTCTTCGAGAGCGGTCCGATCTCCTCGAGCGCGACGCCGAGGTAGCGCGCGATGTTCTCCAGGAACTGGCCGCTGCCGGAGGCGCACTGGCTGGTCATCTTGTACTGCAGCACCTTGCCGCGCTCGTCGACGGCGATCGCGCGGCCGTTCAACGCGCCGATGTCGGCCACCGCGCGAGCGTCGGGCCGGAGGTAGACGCCCCCGCGGGCGTGCGTGGTCATCGAGTAGAAATGCCCGGTCGCGAACTTCACGTTCTCGCCCTCGCCGGTCGTCGCCACGTAATCGATGTCGTCCGGCCGCATTTTCGCGTCGGCGAGCACCGCCTCGTAGCCCTCGCGCGCGAGCGAGATCGGGTCGCGGCGGCGGATGCGCTCCACGCGCTTCGCGATCCAGTCGGTCCTGGTCCCGTTCACCCGGAAAAGCGTCGCCTTGACCGCTCCCGAGCCGATGTCGATGCCGATCGTATGGATCATTGCCGCGCCTCCGCCTGCTTGCCGTCCTCGACCACCGCGCGCCAGGCGAACGTCGCGCCGCCGAGCGCTCCCGTGTAGATCGAGTCGGGGTTGATGTTGAGCGTCATCTCGCCGTAGTTCTCGGTGACCAGCGCCTTCAGCGCCTTCACCGCGGCCTCGTTCTTGGCGACGCCGCCGGTGAAGGTGAACTCGTCGCGGATGCCGCCCGAGCGCGCGAGGATCGACATCGCGCGCAGCACGATGGCGCGGTGCAGCCCCGCCATGATGTCCTCGCGCTTGTCGCCGAGCGACAGCCGGTCGCGGAGCTCCGCGCCCGCGAACACGGTGCAGGTCGAGTTGATGCGGATCGTCTTCGTGGACTTCATCGCGAGCGGCCCGAGCTCGTGCAGGCCCATGTTCATCTCGTCGGCGATGTAGCCGAGATAGCGGCCGCAGCCCGCGGCGCAGCGGTCGTTCATCTGGAAGCTCTCGACGATGCCGTTCGGGTCGACCTGAATGGCCTTCGTGTCCTGCCCGCCGATATCGAGCACGGTCGCGGTCGCCGGGTACATCACGTGCGCGCCCAGCCCGTGGCACAGGATCTCGGAGCGGATGTGCTCCTTGGAGAAGGGCAGGCGCGCGCGGCCGTAGCCCGTGCCGACCACATAGGTCTCGTCGAGCACGGTGTCCAGCACGCCCTGGATCGGCGCGCGCACCGCGTCCTCGCGCGCGGCGCTCTCGGGCAGCGCTCTGAACGTGCGCCCGAGCGCCGCCAGCAGGTGCGGCTGGATCGAGGCGTCGTAGACGCGGTTCTCGACCTCGATGATCGAGCGGTCGAAGACGTTGAGCAGCATCTCGTAAGGGATGCCCGCCTCCTTCGCCACCTGCTCGCTCACGGCGAGGTAGCGACTGCCGGCGATGTCGCGAAAGAAGTCGGACTTGCGCTTCGCGCCCGGCGCGAACAGCTCGGGCGCTTCCGCCTCGAGCCGCTTGAACGTCTCCTCGAGCGCGGCGATCACGCCTGTCGTCCGTTCGCCGAAGCGTCCCTCGGCGTTGCGCCGGCAGGTGTCGTGCAGGTCGACGAGCTGCTCGAGGAACTGCTCGAGGCGGAAGTCGCGCTCGAGCTGGCCGACGAAGTCGTCGAGACCGCCGTTCAGCGCCCCCGATTTCGCGAGCGCCTCGCGGAACAGGTGGAAGCGCGCGTTGAGCAGCGCCTCCTGCTTCGCGATGGTCGCCGCGGCGTCGTAGTTCGAGCGCGAGTTGGTGATCCCGCGGCCGAGGACGTTGCGGCCCTCGTCGATCACGACCGCCTTGGTGGTCGTCGAGCCGAGGTCGATGCCGATGAAGCAGCGCATGGACGTCTCCTAGTGGGCCGCGATCGGGATGAACGCCGGCGTCGAGGACGTCGGCGATGCGGCGCCGCGCTTGGCCTTGATCATCTGGAAGTAGCTCTCCAGCCGGTTCTTGATGTTCGCCGCCGAGAAGTAGCGCGGGTCCACCAGGTCGGACTCGACGAAGGCCGCGGGCTTGCCGGTGCGGCGCTCGACCTCGCGCAGGATGAGGAGCTGTCCCGCGGAGAAGCTGTTGCAGCTTTTGATCGAGTTGATCAGCAGGCCGTCGGCCTGGTACTCGTCGATGTACTTGCAGATCATGTCGATCCGCTGCGGGAAGTTGAGGTTGGTGTAGCAGCCCAGGCAGTACTCGGCGAGCGACTCGAGCGGATGCTCGGGGTCGTGGCGGAAGCCGAAGTCGTAGGTGCCGCCGACCTTGGCGTAGGTCGAGGCGACGACCACGGCGCCCTCCTCGTAGAACATCTTCCAGAAATCGCGGAAGCTGGTCCAGTTCGGCGGCCCCTCGACGACCAGCCGGTATTTCTCCTCGCCGAAGTCGCCCTCGGGCGTGACCGGGCCCTTCTTCAGGCGCACGCGCTCGTCGATCTCGCCACGCAGCACGCGGTAGTACTCGGTCGCCTCGGGCGTGCCGCGGAACGCGGTGAAGATCGGCCCGATGTAGTAGACGGCGCCGAAGTAGCCGTCGATCGGCGACGGCCGGTTCTTCGCCGACTGCAGCACATGGACCAGATCCTCCTCCGCCTTCACCGACTCCTTCATGTACTGGCGCAGGCGGTCGATGTCGAACTTCACGCCGGAGGTGCGCTCCAGCGCCGGGATCACGGTCTCCTTCAGCTGCTTAACGACGTAGTCGCGCATGTTCTTCGAGACGCGGCCGTCGCCCTGGTAGGGAACGTGCAGCATCACCGCGTCCGAGCCGTATTTCTGGCGGATCAGCTCGAACCACTTCATGAAGGTGAAGCAGCCCGTATACGAAAGGAGCAGCAGGTCGGGCCGCGGCAGCGGCTCGCCCGTGGGGCCGACTTCGCCGTTCAGCATCATGCCGAGGTCGGACTTGACGTAGGTGCAGACGTCCTCGGAGTGGCCGTCGCGCTCGGCGTCCATGATGAACTTGCCGGATTTCTTCCGCAGGCCGTTCTGCAGCTGGTTCGTCTCGGGCAGGCTCCTCGCCATGTCGAAGCACATCACCAGCTCGTTCAGGTTCCCAGGGACGAACGTCGCGCAGACCTTGCGCCCGTGCTCGTGCGCGGTGGCGAGCTCGTGGTAGTTGCGGTTGATCATCTCCTTCTGCAGGAGCATCGCATCTTCCTTCTGCACCGCGGGGGCGGGCTTCTTGGAAGGCTGAGGCGGCATCATCTGGATCGGCGTGCTCATGCGGCGCTCCACAGTTTGATCGAGTCGGCGAAGGTGCCGGACTGCTCGCGGATCGGCGCCATCTGCCCCGTGTTCTCCGCGTACTTGAACGCGGTGTAGGGGACCTTGTAGCGCGCGAGCACCGCCTGCAGCATCGGGCGCTCGAGCAGCGCCGGATCGCAGAACGACGGCGCGGAGAAGATCACGCCCTCGGCGCCCGCCTTCTTGTAGGACTTCAGGAGGAACTGGCCCTTCTCCTCCTTCTTCTCCTCGTACTTCGAGGCGGTCGTCGCCGAGCGGTGCAGGAAGGCTTTCGACAGGTTCTCGAGCGGGTCGCCCTCGAGCGGGACGTCGTCGAGCAGCCAGCGCAGCACCAGCATGAAGTCGTCGTCGACGATGTAGCAGCCCGCCATCTCGATCGACTTGATCAGGCCGAGGGGCGGCTGCTCGCAGAACGCGCCCGTGATCACGATGCGCGCGTTGTCGCGCTTCGGGCGCTCGACCGCGTCGGCCGCGGCGATGTAGTCGCGCACGAGCTGCGTGTGCTCCTCGGGCGGCAGCACCATGCCGGCGCGCAGCACCAGGTAGACCTCGGCCGTGGGCGCCTGCCAGGGCTTCGCCGCGCGGTAGGCGTACAGCTCGCGCACCGCGCGCCGGTTCTCGTTGTAGACCGCGATCGAGGCGCGAAGCGCGTCGTCCGTCACGGGCTTTCCGGCGAGCTTGCCGAGATCCTCGCGGAGCAGCTGCATCTCGTGCACGTAGAAATCGCCGCCGATGCCATCCTGGAAGTTCTGCGGCACGTCGAAGTACTTGACGTACTTGTCCTTGAACATGATCTGCCACATGCCCGATAGATTCCGGATCACGTCGCAGATCGAGGGGAACAGCATCCCGTCCAGGCAGTCCAGCTTGCCGGTCAGCCCCAGCTCGATGGTCGAGCGCGGGATGCGGCAGATGTAGCTCTGGTAGTAGGCGTCGCCCTGGATCACCTCGAGCTGGTCGCCGCCGCCGAGGATGCCGACCGGCAGCATTCCGGCCGCGTGCACGATCTCGCGCGGCACATAGACCGGCATGTAGCCGATCGCCTTGCGCCCCGGCGCGGCCGCCTTCCACTGCTTCACCGCCTCGAAGCGCAGGTCCTCGAACAGCGACTCGCAGCGGGCGACGATTGCCTCCAGTGTCGTGCTCATCGGTGCTCCCATACGGGGGCGCGCTTGGCGAGGAAGGCGGCGAGGCCCTCGTTCGCGTCGCGCGTCTGCATCAGGTGGTTAAGGTAGTAGCGCTCGACCTGAGTGAGGCGCAGCTCGACCTCGGCGAGGTACGCCCCGCGGGCGGCCTGGACGGCGCACGCGAGCGAGGACGCGCTCTTCTTCGCGAGGTGGGCGTCGAAGTAGGCGAGCGCGTCGGCCTCGGGATCGTCCGCGACGGCGTGCACGAGCCCCAGGCGCTTCGCCTCGACGGCGTCGATCGAGCGGCCCGAGAGCAGCAGGTCCTCGGCGGCCGCGGGCCCGACGCGCCCGGGCAACAGGCACGAGGCCGCCGGCGCGAACACGCCGAGCTTGATCTCGGGCTGGCCGAACTGCGCGTCGGGACTCGCGAAGATCAGGTTGCCGGCGAGCGCGACCTCCAGGCCGCCGCCCAGGCACTGCCCGCGCACGGCGACCAGGATCGGCCGCGGCCATTCGAGCATGGTCCGGATCAGCTCGTGCAGGCCGGCGAGCATTTCGGCGCAGCGCGCGGGCAGGTGCTCCTCGACGCTCGCGCCGAAGCTGAAATGCGGGCCTTCGGCGTCGATCAGCGCGGCGCGCACCGCGCCCGGGTTCGCGTACGCGGCGAACGCCTGCGCGAGCGACGTGATCATGGCCGAGTCGATGATGTTCGCCTTCGGCCGGTCGAGCCGGATGCGCAGCAGCGACTCGTCGCGGTCGAGCCAGATCTCGACCGGCCCGAGCGCCGCGGCGCCGTGCGTGGATTGCGCGCTCACGCGCCGTCCCGCTTCGCCCTGGGCTGGATACGCTCGGTAAGCGCGTCGGACCAGCCCTCGCCCTGCGCGATCGCCTGGCGCAGCGCGATGAAATCGACCTCGCGGTCGTCCTTCGTGCCTTCGTTGAAGGCGCGGAACCCCGCGCGCGCCTCGGTCATCATGTTGAGCGCGAGCCAGGCGCGGTGGTTCTCCTTGTTGCGGTTCCAGGCCTCGAGCTTGGGCTTGCGCAACTCCTCGATCGTCTTGGTGGTGCAATCGGGGAAGGTGAGCAGCAGCTTGGCGCAGATCGACTCGATCTTCTCGTCGAGCGCGGCGAGGTCGACCGCGCCTTTCGCAAGCAGCGCCTTGCCGGCCTTCGCCGCGTCGCCGGTCTTGAAGTCGCCGTAGACGATGCGGCCGAGCTCGTCGGCGAAGCGCTGCGTTTCGACCAGCGGGTTGGCGACGTACTTGCCGTCGACCTTCAGCGCGGGGGCGATGTCGGCGAGCACGCCCCAGTGGTAGGCCTTGTGCGCCGAGAACGGCTCGCACAGCACGCACGCGACCATCGCGCGGTC
>DATDMW010000374.1:0-11957 GCA_036518595.1 Burkholderiales bacterium | reverse complement strand
AACATGCAGTACCTCGGGCGCCAGGTCATGCTCACCTACGAGCTGCCGATGGCGGAAGTGGTGATGGACTTCTTCGACAAGTTGAAATCGGTGTCGCGCGGCTACGCCTCGCTCGACTACGACTTCAAGGAGTTCCGCCCGGCCGACGTGGTGAAGCTCGACATCCTCATCAACGGCGCTCGCGTGGACGCGCTCTCGGTGAGGGTGCACCGCTCGGTGGCCACCTACCGCGGCCGCGAGGTCGCGGCCCGGATGCGCAAGCTGATCCCGCGCCAGATGTTCGACGTCGCGGTGCAGGCGTCGATCGGCGCGCAGATCATCGCCCGTGAGACGATCAAGGCGATGCGCAAGAACGTGCTCGCGAAATGCTACGGCGGCGACATCACCCGCAAGAAGAAGCTCCTCGAGAAGCAAAAGGCCGGCAAGAAACGGATGAAACAGGTCGGCACGGTGGAGATTCCGCAGGAGGCGTTCCTCGCCATCCTGCAGGTGGAGCACAAATGAACTTCGCCCTGGTCCTGTTCGTGCTGACGCTGTTCACGGGCGCTTTTGCCCTCGCCGACGGCGTCTATTTCCGCCGGCAGCGCGCGCCCGGCCAGAAGGAGCCCTGGTGGATCGAGTACCCCAAGAGCTTCTTCCCGGTCATCCTGATCGTGTTCCTGCTGAGATCGTTCCTGGTCGAGCCGTTCAAGATCCCCTCGGGATCGATGGTGCCGACCCTGCTGGTGGGCGACTTCATCCTGGTGAACAAGTTCGCGTACGGCATCCGCCTGCCCATCGTCAACAAGAAGATCGTCGGCATCGGCGAGCCGAAGCGCGGCGAGGTCATGGTGTTCCGCTACCCGGAGGATCCGTCGCTCGATTACATCAAGCGCGTGGTGGGCCTGCCCGGCGACCGCATCAGCTACGTCAACAAGAAGCTGACGGTGAACGGCGTCGAGCTGCCCCGCAAGCCGCTGCCCGACTACCTCAACCGGGAGCGCATCCATTACTCGAAGCAGTACCAGGAGGACCTGGGCGGCGTCGAGCACTCGATCCTGATCGAGGACGACGTCCCGGCGGCGATACCGTTCGTCAGACCGTTCCCATTTCGTGACAATTGCACCTACAATAACTCCGGTGTGACGTGTACAGTGCCTCCGGGGCACTACTTCATGATGGGCGACAACCGCGACAATTCCGCGGACAGCAGGGTCTGGGGATTCGTTCCGGACGAGAACATCGTCGGCAAGGCGTTCTTCATCTGGTTCAACTTCAGCGAGCCCAGCCGTTTCGGAAGGTTCAGGTGAAGCGCGTGTCGACCCGATCCGCAGGGGGAACCATGAGAAAGCAATCCGGCTTGGGAATGATCGGGGTACTGTTCCTGTGCGTCGCGATCGTCATCGGCGCGATCGGGGGGATGAAAGTGGTGCCGGCCTACCTCGAGTACTTCAACATCAAGAAGGCGGTGAAGGGCATCGTGCAGAGCGGCCAGGCGGCCAAGAGCACGCCGGGCGAGATCCGCGAGCTGTTCGAGCGCCGGCGGGCGATCGACGATTTCGAATCCGTGACCGGCAGGGACTTGCAGATCACCAAGTCGGGCAACGACGTGGAAATCTCCTACTCGTACCAGCGAAAGATCCCGCTCTTCGCGAACGTCAACCTGCTGATCGACTTCTCGGGCAGCAGCAGCCAGCTATAGCGGAAGGAATGAAGCGCGAAGGCCTCGATCAGCGCATCGGCTACACCTTCGCGCGCCCGGAGCTCCTGGCACAGGCGCTCACGCACCGCAGCCACGGCTTGCCGCACAACGAGCGCCTCGAGTTTCTCGGCGACGGCGTCCTGAACTGCGTCGTCGCCGCCGAGCTGTACGAGCGCTTCGGCGAGCTCAAGGAAGGCGATTTGTCGCGCCTGCGCGCCAACCTCGTGCGGCAGGAGACACTGTGTCAGCTCGCGCACGACATCGGCGTCGGCGACCGGCTGCGCCTGGGCGAGGGCGAAGTTCGCAGCGGCGGCTCCGACCGGCCTTCGATCCTGGCCGACGCATTGGAGGCGCTGATCGGCGCGGTGTTCGTCGACGGCGGCTTCGATGCCGCGCGGGCGCTGATCCGCCGACTCTACGCGCCGCTGCTCGCCGAGCTCGATCCCCGGGATTCCGGCAAGGATCCGAAGACGCTGCTCCAGGAGCTGCTGCAGGCGCGCAAGGTCGCCCTTCCGCAGTACTCGGTCGTGTCCACGCAGGGCGCGGCGCACGAGCAGCAGTTCGAGGTCGAGTGCGTGATCGCCGAGCTGCGCCTGCGCACCAAGGGCAACGGCAGCAGCCGCCGCGTCGCGGAGCAGGATGCGGCGCGCAGGGCCTTCGAGCAGCTCCGCGGGTGAGCGCACATCGCTGCGGAACGATCGCGCTCGTCGGCCGGCCCAACGTGGGCAAGTCGACGCTGCTGAACGCGCTGGTCGGACAGAAGCTCAGCATCACCTCGCGCAAGCCGCAGACGACGCGGCACCGGATACGCGGCGTGCTGACGCTGCCGGACGCGCAGTACGTCTTCGTCGACACGCCGGGGTTCCAGACGCGCCACCGCAGCATGCTGAACCGCCTGATGAACCGCGGCGTGAAGGGGGCCCTCGAGGACGTCGATGTCGCCGTGCTCGTGACCGAAGCGGGGCGCTTCGGCGCCGAGGACCGCGCCGTGCTGGGCCTGGTTCCGCCCGCGGTGCGGCTGTTCCTCGTGCCGAACAAGATCGACCGCATCGGGCGCGAGGCGCTCCTGCCGTGGCTGCGCAAGGTCGCCACCGAGGCGCAGTTCGCCGAGATCGTGCCCGTGAGCGCGCAGAAGCGCAAAGGCCTCGACGGGCTGTTGCGCACCCTCGCGCGCTACCTCCCGGAGCAGCCGCCCCTCTACGGCGAGGACGACCTGACCGACCGCGACGAGCGCTTCTTCGCGGCGGAGCTGGTGCGCGAGAAGCTGTTTCGCCTGCTCGGCGAGGAGCTTCCGTACGGGGCGAGCGTCGCGATCGACAAGTTCGAGGAGACTCCCGGCCTGCGGCGCATCCACGCCTCCATCGTCGTCGACAAGGACGGCCACAAGGCCATGGTGATCGGCGCGAAGGGCGAGAAGCTGAAGGCGATCGGCACGGCCGCGCGCGCCGACATGGAGAAGCTCTTCGGCGGCAAGGTTTACCTCGAAGTCTGGGTCAAGGTGCGCCGCGGCTGGGCCGACAGCGCCGCGGCGCTGAAGAGCCTCGGCTATGACTGACGCGGCGCGGCAGGACGGGCGCGAAGCGTTCGTGCTGCACACGTATCCCTACCGCGAGACCAGCCTCATCGTCGAGGCGTTCACCCGGACGTTCGGACGCGTGAGCCTGCTCGCCCGCGGGGCGCGCCGTCCGCGCTCGCCCATGCGCGGCGTGCTGCTGTCGTTCCAGCCGCTGCTCGTGTCGTGGTTCGGCAAAGGCGAGCTGCGCACAATGGCGCGCGCCGAATGGGTGGGCGGCCAACCGCTCCTCGGCGGCCAGGCGCTGCTGTGCGGCTTCTACCTGAACGAGCTGCTGCTGCGGCTGCTGCCGCGCGAGGATCCGCACGAGGCCCTGTTCGCTCAGTACCGCCTCGCGCTGCAGCGCCTGGCCGCCGGGGATGAGTCGGGCTCGGTCCTGCGCACCTTCGAGAAGTCGCTGCTGAAGGAGCTCGGATACGCGATGGTCCTCGATCGGGACAGCGCCGGAGGCGACATCGATTCGTCGCGGACTTACCGCTATGATCCCGAGCGTGGGCCGGTCGAGGCCGCGGCGGGCGAGCCGCTCGTGTCCGGCCGGACGCTCCTCGACATGGCGCGCGACGACTACAGCGACCCGGTGACGCAGCAGCAGAGCAAGACGCTCATGCGGGCGCTGATCAATCATCGCCTCGAGCACCAGCCGCTGCGAAGCCGCCAGGTGTTCCGCGACCTGCTGCAGCTCTGAGCGGATGACGGTCCTCAGCGTGAATCTCAACAAGGTGGCCTTGCTGCGCAACACGCGTACGTCCGGGATCCCGGACGTGCTCAAGGCTGCCCGCATCGCGCTCGACGCGGGATGCCACGGCATCACCGTGCATCCGCGGCCCGACGGACGGCATGTCCGCGGACCCGACGTACGCGGCTTGGCCGACCTGCTGAGGACCCGGCCGGGCGCCGAGTTCAACATCGAGGGCAACCCCTTCCACGGGCTGCTCGAGTTCGTTCGCGAGGCAAGGCCGGCGCAGTGCACGCTCGTGCCGGACGAGACGGGCGCCTTCACCTCCGACCACGGCTGGGATCTCGCCAGGGATCGCGGTCGCCTGGGGCCGGCGGTCGCCGAAGCGCGCGCGCTGGGGGCGCGGGTCAGCCTGTTCATGGATCCGGTTCCCGAGGCGATGCGCGCAGCGAAGCAGGTGGGCGCGGACCGCGTCGAGCTCTACACCGAGCCCTACGCGCAGGCATTCGGGGGCCCCGACCAGGCCGCCGTTCTGGCACGCTACGCCGCGGCCGCGCGCGCGGCGCGAGACGCCGGGCTCGGCGTGAACGCCGGACACGATCTCAACCGGGACAACCTTCCCGCGTTCCTGCGGGCCGTGCCCGGAATCGCGGAAGTTTCGATCGGCCACGCGCTGATCGCCGACGCGCTCGAGTTCGGGCTCGCCGAGACCGTGCGGCGCTACCTAGCCGCGATCGCGCGCGGGGCCGAATGATTCTCGGCATCGGCACCGACCTGTGCGAGATCGGCCGCATCGAGCGGGCCCTCGAGCGCTGGGGCGAGCGCTTCGCGCAGCGCGTGCTGGTCGAGTCGGAGCTGCAGCGCTTCCGCCGGCACCGCAAGCCGGCGGCCTACCTCGCGAAGCGATTCGCGGCGAAGGAGGCGATGTCCAAGGCGCTCGGCACCGGCATCCATTACCCGGTCAACTGGCACGGCATGTGGGTCGAGAACGCGCGCTCGGGGAAGCCTTCGCTGCGGTTCTCCGGGCCGATGGCCGCCCTGCTCGAGAAGCGCGGAATCGCCGCCGTGCATCTGTCGCTGACCGACGAGACCGGCATGGCGTGCGCGTTCGTGGTCATCGAGGGGCCCGGAACGTGAAGCTCGGTCGTGCGATGATCGACATCGCCGGCCTCGAGCCGACCGCCGAGGAGAAGGCGCTTCTGTCCCATCCGCAGGTCGGCGGGCTGATCCTCTTCGCGCGCAATTTCGAGTCGCCCGCGCAGCTGCGCAGGCTCGCGGCGGAAGTGCGCACGCTGCGCGAGCCGCAGCTCCTGATCGCGGTCGACCACGAAGGCGGCCGCGTGCAGCGCTTCCGCGAAGGATTCACGCGCATCCCGCCGATGCGCGCGATCGGCGCGCGCGGGCGCGACGACGGCGCGCGGCTCGCCCGCGCCGCCGGCCTCGTGATCGCCGCCGAGCTGCAGGCGCACGGCGTCGACTTCAGCTTCGCGCCCGTGCTCGACGTCGATTACGGGGCGAGCAGCGTCATCGGCGATCGCGCGTTCTGCGGCGATCCCGCGGCGCTCGCGCAACTCGCCGGCGCCTTCGTCGAGGGCCTGGGCGCGGGCGGCATGGCGGCGGTCGGCAAGCATTACCCGGGGCACGGCTACGCGAGCGCCGATTCGCACGTCGACATGCCGGTCGACGAGCGCGAGCTCGAGGCGATCGAGGCGAGCGACCTGGTCCCGTATCGCCGGCTGATCGGGCAGGGGCTCGCGGCCGTGATGCCCGCCCACGTGGTCTACCCCAAGGTCGACGGCCGGCCGGCGGGATTCTCGCCGGTGTGGCTGCGCGAGATCCTGCGCGCTCGCCTCGGATTCGAAGGGATGATCTTCAGCGACGATCTTTCGATGGAGGCGGCGACGCAGGGCGGAGGCGTGGTCGAGCGCGCCCGCGCGGCCCTCGCCGCCGGCTGCGACATGGTGCTCCTGTGCAACGCGCCGGACGCCGCGGCGAAGCTGATCGACGGCCTCGACGCCGACCCGGTGCCCGAGTCGCGCGCCGCACGCATGCGCGGCCGGCGGCTGATGCGGCCGGCGCCGGCGCACGCAGGCTACGCGCAAGCCGTATCCGCGCTCCGGCGCGTCATTCCCGAGGCGGCGTGAGCATGGCGCACGACCACGACCACCATCACGACCACGACCACGGCGCTCACCACGAGCACGGTATTCGCGGCGCCGCCTTCGCGATCGGCATCGCGCTGAATCTCGCCTTCGTCGTGGTCGAGGCCGTCTATGGCGTGGCCGCGCATTCGATGGCCCTGCTCGCGGACGCCGGCCACAACCTGGGCGACGTGCTCGCGCTGGGAATCGCCTGGGCGGCGAGCGCACTCTCGCGGCGCGAGCCCTCGGTACGCTTCACCTACGGGCTGCGCAGCTCCTCGATCCTCGCCGCGCTGTTCAACGCGGCGCTGCTTCTGCTCGTCACGGGCGGTATCGCGTGGGAGGCGATCCAGCGGCTCGCCGAGCCGGTGGACGTGTCGGCGACGACCATCGTCTGGGTGGCGCTCGCCGGGATCCTGGTGAACGGCACCAGCGCGACGCTGTTCGCGCGGCACCGGCACGATCTCAATGCGCGCGGCGCGTACCTGCACCTCGTCGCCGACGCCGCGGTATCGGCGGGCACCGTGCTCGCCGGTCTCGGCATCATTGCGACGGGCTGGATGTGGCTCGATCCCGTGACCGGGCTCGTCATCGCGGCCGTGATCGTCGCGGGCACGTGGACTCTCCTGCGCGATTCCGTCGGGCTCGCGCTCGACGCCGTGCCCGCGCACATCGATCCCAGCGGCGTGCGCGACTACCTGGCGCGGCTATCGGGGGTGACCGAGGTCCACGACCTGCATATCTGGGGAATGAGCACCACGGAGACGGCGCTCACGGCGCACCTGGTGATGCCCGCGGGGCATCCGGGGGACGGCTACATGGCGGCGGTGTGCGGAGAGCTGCGCGAGCGCTTCCGCGTGCAGCACGCGACGATCCAGATCGAGACGGGCGATACCGCTCACCCTTGTCCCCTCGCGTCCGACCGCGTCGTTTGACGCGGTCCTCTACGCGCGTTCGATGTAAGCGCCGTCGTTCGTATTGACCTTGATCTTCTCGCCGGTGCTGACGAAGGGCGGCACCTGGACGATGAGCCCCGTCTCGGTCTTCGCCGGCTTGAACGAGGTCGTGACGGTCGCGTTCTTGATGTTCGGGTCGGTCTCGGTCACGGTGAGCACCACCGAGGGCGGCAGCTCGACGCCGATCGGGCGGTCGTTGTGGAAGAGCACCGAGACGTCGGTGTTGGGCAGCAGGTAGCCGCTCTGTCCCTCGAGCATGTCCTCCGAGACCTGGAGCTGCTCGAAGGTCTCCTTGTCCATGAAGACGTAGTGCGTCCCGTCGTGGTACAGGTACTGCATCTCGCGGTTGTCGATCGAGACGCGCTCGACCTTGTCTTCCGTGCGGATGCGCTGGTTGCTCTTGGTGCCGCTCTCGATGTCCTTCATCTCGACCTGCATGAAGGCGCCGCCGCGGCCGCCGACGTGCACGTGATAGCATTTCAGCACGCGCCAGATGCGCTTCTCCCATTCGAGCAGGGTTCCGACGCGGATTTCGGTTGCGAGGATCTTGGCCATGGGAATTCGCTTCGCGGACGTGCGCAAAAGCGCGGGATTTTACAACGAATCGGGCCGGTGACGGAACGTCTTCGACGCGCCCGCCCGGGTTACGATCCGGGCTGCCGGGACTGCCCGAGGCTCGCCGCCTTCCTCGAGGCGGTCCGTGCGCGGCATCCCGCCTATCACGCGCTTCCGGTCGCGCCCTTCGGGTCCGCGCGAGTGCGGCTGCTCGTGGTCGGCCTCGCCCCTGGAATGCACGGGGCGAACCGCACCGGACGGCCGTTCACCGGCGACCACGCCGGGCTTCTGCTCTACCGCACGTTGCACCGCTTCGGCTTCGCGAGCCGGCCCGAGTCCGCGGGCGCGGGCGACGGCTTGCGGCTGATCGGGTGCCGGATCACCAACGCCGTGAAGTGCCTGCCGCCCGCGAACAAGCCGCTTCCCGAGGAAGTCGCGCGCTGCAACCGGCATCTCGCCGCCGAGATCGCCGACCTGCGGCCGCGCGCGTTGCTGGCCCTCGGCGCGATCGCCCACGGCGCGGTTCTCAGGGCGCTCGCGCTCAGGCCCTCGGCGTTCCCGTTCGCGCATCATGCAGTGCATGACCTGCCGCTCGGGCCGTTCGTTCCCGACGGGGCGCGCCTTTTCGATAGCTATCACTGCAGCCGCTATAATACGCAGACCAGGCGGCTCACCGAGGCGATGTTCGCGTCGGTATTCCGCGACCTGTCCACCTTCCTCAACGGCGCCGCGTGATGACCTCGTCGTTCGATGCCGCGGCCTTCATCGCGAAGCTGCCTTCGCGCGCCGGGGTCTACCGCATGCTCGGAGCCTCGGGCGAGGTGCTGTACGTGGGCAAAGCGGGCGACCTCAAGAAGCGCGTGTCCTCGTACTTCCAGAAATCCGGGCACGAGCCGCGCATCGCTCACATGATCGGCCAGGTCGCGGGCGTCGAGATCACCGTGACGCGCTCGGAGGCCGAGGCGCTGATCCTCGAGAACAATCTCATCAAGTCGATGGCGCCGCGGTACAACATCCTGTTCCGCGACGACAAGTCCTACCCGTACCTGATGCTGAGCGGCGGCAGGTTCCCGCGGCTCGGATTCCACCGCGGCGCCATGGACAAGGCGAACCGCTACTACGGACCGTTCCCGCACGCGGGCGCGGTGCGCGAGAGCATCCAGCTGCTGCAGCGCGTGTTCCGGCTGCGCACCTGCGAGGACTCGGTGTTCCAGAACCGCTCGCGCCCGTGCCTGCTGCACCAGATCCGGCGCTGCACCGCGCCCTGCGTCGGCCTGGTCGACGAGGCGAGCTACGGCGAGGACGTCGCGAGCGCGAGCCTCTTCCTCGAGGGCCGCAGCGACGACGTGATGAAGCGCCTCGAGGCGAGGATGCAGGGCGCCGCGGATGCGCTTCGCTACGAGGAGGCGGCGGCCTATCGCGACCAGATCCAGTCGCTCTCGCGCGTCAGCCAGAAGCAATATGCCGATACGGGAGCGGAGCTCGACACCGACATCGTCGCCGTGGTCGACGAGCACGGCCTCGTCTGCGTGAACCTGGTCATGGTCCGCGGGGGACGGCAGCTCGGCGACCGCAGCTTCTTCCCGCAGAACGCGCAGGGGCGCGAGCGCGCCGAGGTGCTGCGCGCGTTCGTCGCGCAGCACTACCTCGAGCGGCCGATCCCGCCGGTCCTGGTGCTGGGCGAGGGCGGCGACGCGGAAGACCTCGAGCGCCTGCTCTCGGAGCACGCGAAGCGGCACGTGCGCGTCGTGACGCGCCCGATCGGCGAGCGGCGCGCCTGGCTCGACGCCGCGCACGAGAACGCGCGCCAGGCGCTCGCGCAGCGGCTCTCGGAGCAGGCGACGCAGGAGGTGCGGCTCGCGGCGATGCGCGAGGCGCTCGCGCTGCCCGACACGGTGCAGCGCATCGAGTGCTTCGACGTGAGCCACACGATGGGCGAGGCGACGGTGGCCTCGTGCGTGGTCTACGACCGCAAGGACATGCGTCGCGGCGAGTACCGGCGGTACAACATCGAGGGCGTCACGCCCGGCGACGACTACGCGGCGCTCGCGCAGGCGCTCTCGCGCCGCTACGGGCGCATCGCGGGCGGAGAGGGCGTCGCGCCCGACCTGATCTTCATCGACGGCGGCAAAGGGCAGGTGGGCGCGGCGAAGCAGGCGCTGGTCGAGACCGGGCTCTCCGACATCTGCCTCGTCGGCATCGCGAAAGGGCCCGAACGCAAGCCCGGGCTGGAGGAGCTCTGGGTCGGCGAGCGTATGCTGCAGCTGCCGCCCGACCATCCGGGGCTGCACCTGGTCCAGCAGATCCGCGACGAGGCGCACCGCTTCGCGATCACGGGACACCGGGCGCGCCGCGGGAAGAAGCGCATGACCTCGACGCTCGAGGGAATCGACGGCATCGGCGCGAAGCGGCGCCGGCAGCTGCTCACGCGCTTCGGCGGCCTGAAGGGCGTGATGGGGGCGAGCATCGAGGACCTGGCGCAGGTCGAGGGGATCAGCCGCAAGCTCGCCGAGAAGATCTACCAGGAGCTCCATGCTGCTTAACATCCTCAACGTCCCGAACATCCTCACGTTCCTGCGGATCCTGATGATCCCGTTGGTGATCGGCGTGTTCTATTTTCCCGAGACCTGGCTCACCGGCCCGGAGAAGAACTTCACCGCGACGGCGCTCTTCGCGGCCGCCGCGCTCACCGACTGGCTCGACGGCTATCTCGCGCGCAAGCTCAACCAGATGTCGGCCTTCGGCGCGTTCCTCGACCCGGTTGCCGACAAGCTGATGGTCGCGAGCGCGCTGATCGTGCTCGTCTGGCTCGACCGCCTCGACCCGCTGATCGGCATCATCATCATCGGCCGCGAGATCGCGATCTCGGCGCTGCGCGAGTGGATGGCGCGGATCGGCGAGGCGAAGAGCGTCGCGGTGAACTTCCTGGGCAAGATCAAGACCATCTCCCAGATGATCGCGATCCCCCTGCTGCTGTTCCACGAGCGGGTCGGCTCCCTGGACGCCCAGCGGGCCGGCACGTATCTGATCTGGCTTGCGGCGCTGTTGACCTTGATCTCCATGCTTTATTACCTGAAGCTCGCCGCGCCGGGCGTGGAGCGCACGCTCTCCGGCTTGACCCCCGGGAGGCGGCGCCCGTAAAATTCGCTTTCGTTTCGCGGGAGTAGCTCAGTTGGTAGAGCGTAACCTTGCCAAGGTTAAGGTCGCGAGTTCGAGACTCGTCTCCCGCTCCAGATTCACGGTAAAACGAAGCTCCCAGCTTCGTTTTGCTTTTTCGGGGTCTAACGGCCTCGCGGCGGCGGGATGGCAGAGTGGTCATGCAGCGGCCTGCAAAGCCGTGGACGCCGGTTCGATTCCGACTCCCGCCTCCATCCGCCTCGGCCGCTGAATCGATGTCGGAATCCTGGTCCACGCGCCTGACGCGCTGGAGGTTCAATCTGTTTCCGGCGTACCGGGGCACGGGCGCGCGGATCGCGTACATCCGCGGCGACTGGAGCGAGGTCCGGGTTCGACTACCGCTGTCGTGGCGCTCGCGCAACTACGTCGGCACGATCTACGGCGGCTCGATGTACGGTGCGGTCGATCCCGTCTACATGATCATGCTCATGAAGCGCCTCGGTCCCGGTTACACCGTGTGGGACAAGGCGGCCTCGATCCGCTTCCGCCGCCCGGGCCGCAGCACGCTGTACGCGACCTTCGCGGTCGGCGAGGACATCGTCGCGGCGATCCGGGACGAGCTCACGCGCGTGCCGAAGTTGGATCGCGTGTTCACGGTCGATCTCACCGACGCGGCCGGCACGGTCCACGCGACGGTGGAGAAAGTGCTCCACGTCGGCCGGCGCGAGCCCGATCCGGGATAGTACCCGGATGGTGCAGGGGAACTACCCGCTCCCGATCGGCGCGGTGTCGCGGTAACGGCCAAACCGGAACAATGGGGCGCCCTTCGGCGTCAGACCGACACGCTCCATGAATGCTCCCGAGACCCTCGCCCCGGAAGCGGCGTCGCCCGCCGGATCCGACGATTTCCCCGACATCGGCGACTACGCGGCCATCGGCAACTGCCGCACGCTGGCGCTCGTCTCCAAGGCCGGGGCCATCGAGTGGCTCTGCCTCCCGCATTTCTCGGGCGCCGCGATATTCGCCGCGACCCTGGACCGGGGCGCCGGACACTTCTCGGTGCGGCCGGCTGGCGAGTTCCAGGTCGAGCGGGCCTACGTTCCCGCGACCAACGTGCTCGCGACGACTTTCCACACGCCCGGCGGCACGCTGCGCCTCACCGACTGCATGTCGCTGCCGCCCGAGCCTTCGGGCGACCTGCAGTCGCGCGTCGAGCTCGAGCCCGAGCACGAGGTGCTGCGCCTGGTCGAGTGCGTAT
>DATDMW010000373.1:0-7629 GCA_036518595.1 Burkholderiales bacterium | reverse complement strand
GACCGGGGTCGGCTGGGTGTACGAGTACGCGCTCGTGGATCGCTCGGGCCGCATGGACCTGTCGCAGCTGCGCGCGCTGCAGGACTGGTTCCTGAAGTACGAGCTGAAGGCCGTGCCGAACGTGGCCGAGGTGGCGAGCGTGGGCGGCATGGTGCGCCAGTACCAGATCGTGCTCGATCCGGCGCGCCTTCGCGCCTTCAACATCCCGCAGGCCAAGGTGGTCGAGGCGGTGCAGCGCGCGAACCAGGAGACCGGCGGCTCGGTGCTCGAGCTGGGCGAGGCCGAGTACATGGTGCGCGCGAGCGGCTACCTCCGTTCGCTCGACGACTTCCGCAAGATCCCGCTCGTTACCACGGAGGCGGGCGTGCCGGTGCGCCTCGGCGACGTCGCGCAGGTGCAGGTCGGGCCGGAGATGCGACGCGGCATCGCCGAGCTGAACGGCGAGGGCGAGGTCGCGGGCGGCATCGTCCTCATGCGCTCGGGGAAGAACGCGCTGGAGACGATCGCCGGGGTGAAGGCGAAGATCGAGTCGCTGCGCCCCAGCCTGCCGCCCGGCGTCGAGATCGTCCCGACCTACGACCGCTCGAGCCTGATCAAGCGCGCGGTCGGCAACCTCGGCCAGAAGCTGCTCGAGGAATTCGTCGTCGTCGCTCTTGTGTGCGCGCTGTTCCTCTTCCACCTGCGCTCGGCGTTCGTCGCGATCGTCTCGCTGCCGCTCGGCATCCTCGCTTCCTTCATCGTGATGCACACCCAGGGCGTGAACGCGAACATCATGTCGCTGGGCGGCATCGCGATCGCCATCGGCGCCATGGTGGACGCGGCGGTGGTGATGATCGAGAACGCGCACAAGAAGCTGGAAGCCTGGGCGCACGCGCACCCGGGCGAGCGTCTCGACGGCGAGGCGCGCTGGGCCGTGATCGGAGAGGCGGCGGCGCAGGTCGGGCCGGCGCTCTTCGTTTCGCTCCTCGTCATCACGTTCTCGTTCGTCCCGGTGCTCACGCTCGAGGCGCAGGAAGGGCGCCTGTTCGCGCCGCTCGCGTTCACCAAGACCTACGCCATGGCCGCGGCCGCCGGTCTCGCGGTGACGCTGATCCCGGTGCTGATGGGCTACCTGATCCGCGGGCGCATCCCCGAGGAGCAGCGCAATCCGATCAGCCGCTCGCTGATCGCGCTCTACCGGCCGGCGCTCGCCGGGGCGCTCGCGCGCCCGAAGACCGCGCTCGCCATCGCGCTCGTCCTGCTCGCGGCGACGCTCTGGCCGATGGCGCGGATGGGCGGCGAGTTCATGCCGCCGCTCGACGAGGGCGATCTGCTGTACATGCCCACGGCGCTGCCCGGTCTATCGGTCGGGAAAGCCTCCGAGCTGCTGCAGCAGACCGATCGCCTGATCCGGACCGTGCCCGAGGTCGCGAGCGTCTTCGGCAAGGCGGGCAGGGCGGAGACCGCAACCGATCCGGCGCCGCTCGAGATGTTCGAGACCACCATCCAGCTCAGGCCGCGCGATCAGTGGCGCCCCGGAATGACCATGGAGCGGCTCGTCGAGGAGCTCGACCGCACGGTACAGGTTCCCGGGCTGTCGAACATCTGGGTGCCGCCGATCCGCAACCGCATCGACATGCTGGCGACGGGCATCAAGAGCCCGGTCGGCGTGAAGGTCGCCGGCGCCTCCCTCGCCGAGATCGACCGCCTGGCGCGCGAGGTGGAGCGCGCGGTGCGCCAGGTGCCGGGCGTGTCCTCGGCGCTTGCCGAGCGCCTGGGCGGCGGGCGCTACATCGACGTGGACATCGACCGCGACGCGGCGGCGCGCTACGGCCTGAACGTCGCCGACGTGCACGGCGTCGTGTCGGCGGCGATCGGCGGCGACAACATCGGCGAGACGGTCGAGGGCCTGCAGCGCTTCCCGATCAGCGTGCGCTACCCGCGCGAGATCCGGGACTCGGTGGAGAAGCTCCGCAGCCTGCCGATGCTGACCGAGCGCGGCGCGCAGATCCGCCTCGGCGACGTGGCGGCGGTGCGGATCGCCGACGGCCCGCCGATGCTCCGCAGCGAGAACGCCCGGCTCTCGGGCTGGGTGTACGTGGATATCCGGGGGCGCGATCTCAGCTCGGCGGTGCGCGAGATGAAGCGGACGGTCGCCGAGCAAGTGCAGCTGCCGCCCGGCTACTCGATCTCGTGGTCGGGGCAGTTCGAATACCTGGAGCGGGCCGCGGCGCGGCTCGAGGTCGTGGTGCCGGCGACGCTCGCGATCATCTTCGTGCTGCTCTATCTGGCCTTCAGGAGCGGCGCCGACGCGCTCCTCATCATGGCGACACTGCCCTTCTCGCTGGTCGGGGGTTTCTGGCTCATGTATCTGCTCGGCTACAACATGTCGGTCGCCTCGGCCGTGGGATTCATCGCGCTCGCCGGCGTCGCGGCCGAGTTCGGCGTGGTGATGCTCGTCTACGTGAAGAGCGCCGTGGAGCAGCGCCTGGCCGGCGGCAAGCCGCTCGGGGACGCGGAGCTGAAGTCCGCCATCGACGAGGGGGCGGCGCTCCGGGTGCGGCCCAAGGCGATGACCGTGGCGGTCATTCTCGCCGGCCTGCTGCCGATCATGGCGTCCGATGGCGCCGGTGTCGACGTCATGCAGCGCATCGCCGCACCGATGATCGGCGGCATGGTGACCGCTCCGCTGATCTCGCTCTTCGCCGTTCCGGTCGCGTACTACCTGATGCGGCGGCCGCGGGCCCGCGCCCGCGCCGTGCGCGCACCGCGTCCTCAATCGCAGCTGAAAGGAGAAACGAAATGAAGCGTCTCGCTGTTCTCGCTCCCGTCCTGTTCCTCGCCGCTGCGCACCCGAGCTGGGCGCAGCAAGGCGGCGGCATGGGCGGGATGGACATGAACGACCGTCAGGGCGCGAAGCCGGCGCCGAAGACGGCGGCCGCCCAGGGCAAGACGCACAAGGGCTCGGGCACCGTGACCAAAGTCGATCCCGCCGCCGGGAAGGTCACCATCGCGCATGGCGCGATCGGGACCCTCAAATGGCCGGCGATGACCATGACCTTCAGCGTGAGCGACAAGGCGCTGCTCGACCACGTCCACCCGGGCGGCAAGGTCGATTTCGAGTTCGTGCAGAAAGGTCAGGACTACGTGATCAACAAGATCCACTGACCGTTTGCGGCCATGTATCCGTACCTGTGGCTGGCGTGGGGCAGCGCGTCCCTGCCGTCGAGGAGCACAATGTCGAAATTCGCCCTAGGAGGGACGCAAGTGAGCCATGTGGCAACACCGGCCGGACACCGCTTTCCCTGGTACGTGCGCCTGATTCTGAGGCTGCAGCGCCGGCGCTACGGCCGGGAGCTCGAGCCTTCGCGCCTCTGGGGACGGCTGCCGCGCGCCTTTCTCGCGATGTCGTTGATGTACGGCGTGCTCGACCGCAAGTCCTCGCCGATCGAGCCGGCGCTGCGCTCGCTGGTGCAGGTGCGGGTCTCGCAGATCAACGGCTGCGCGTTCTGCGTCGACATCAACGCGGCGAGCAGCCTCGGGCGCGGCGCGGACGGGCGCAAGCTCGCCGAGCTGGCCCGGTACGCCGACTCCGGCGCGTTCAGCGAGCGCGAAAAGGCGGCGCTGCGCTACGCCGAGGCCGTCACCGACAGCCGCACCCGCACGGACGCGGCCATGATCGCCGCGCTCAAGAGCCATTTCGACGACGACGCGATCATCGAACTGACCGCGCTGATCGCGTATCAGAACATGTCGAGCAAGTTCAACGCCGCGCTGGACGTCCCGGCGCAGGGCTTCTGCGCGCTTGCCGGCGTGCGCCAACCGCACTAGGACACGACCGATGGAGCACGCCGCCCACGAGAACACGCATCATTCGCACGCGCACGGCGACGGCGCGACGCCGCCACCCGGCAAGGCGGTCGACCCCGTCTGCGGCATGACGGTCGACATCGCGACCGCCAAGCACTCGCACGTGCACGGCGGGAAGACCTGGTACTTCTGCAACCCGCGCTGCCGCGAAAAGTTCGTCGCCGATCCCGGCCGCTACGCCGCGCCCGCGCACGCGCGCGCCGATCCGCCTGCGCCCGCGGGGACGCTCTATACCTGCCCGATGCACCCGGAGGTCGAGCGGCAAGGCCCGGGCAACTGCCCGATCTGCGGCATGGCGCTCGTCCCGATGGCGGGCGCGAGCGAGGACGACACCGAGCTGCGCCACATGACGCGGCGTTTCTGGGTGAGCGCGGCGCTCACCGCGCCGCTCGCGGTGATCGCGATGGCGCCCTACTTCGGGATCCGCCAGCCGTTCGGGATCCTGGAGCACGCGCGCATGTACCTCGAGCTCGCGCTCGGAACACCGGTGGTGCTCTGGGGCGGGTGGCCGTTCTTCGTCAAGTTCTGGCGCTCGCTCGCCCACCGCAGCCCCAACATGTATACGCTGATCGGGCTGGGCGTCGCGCTCGCGTACCTCTTCAGCGTCGCGGCGGTGTTCGCGCCCGGGCTGTTCCCGCAGGAGTTCCAGGAGGAGAGCGGGCAGGTCGGCGCCTACTTCGAGGCCGCCGCGGTGATCGTCACGCTGGTGCTCCTCGGCGAGGTGATGCAGCTGCGCGCGATCGGCCAGACCAGCCGCGCGATCCGCGAGCTGCTCGCGCTCGCGCCCAACACCGCCGTGCGCATCGAGGCCGACGGCCGCGAGCGCGAGGTGCCCCTCGCCGAGGTGAAGGTCGGCGACCGGCTGCGCGTGCGCCCCGGGGACAAGATCCCGGTCGACGGCACCTGCGTCGATGGGGCGTCGAACATCGACGAGTCGATGATCACGGGCGAGCCGGTGCCGGTCGCGAAGAAGCCGGGCGATCGCGTGACCGGCGCGACCATCAACGGCCGGGGGACGCTGGTCATCCGCGCCGAGCGCGTCGGCTCGGACACGCTGCTCTCGCAGATCGTGCACATGGTCGCCCGCGCGCAGCGCACGCGCGCCCCGGTGCAGCGCCTGGCCGACCTCGTCGCCGCGTACTTCGTGCAGACGGTCATCGCGATCGCCGCGCTCACCGCGCTCGTGTGGTGGTTCTTCGGGCCCGAGCCGCGGCTCGCCTACGCGGTGGTCAACGCCGTCGCGGTGCTGATCATCGCCTGTCCCTGCGCGGTCGGGCTCGCGACCCCGATCTCGATCACCGTGGCGATGGGGCAGGGCGCGGTCAACGGCATCCTGTTCCGCAACGCCGAGGCGGTCGAGAAGCTGCGCGAGATCGACACGCTGGTCGTCGACAAGACCGGCACGCTCACATTGGGCAGCCCGCGCCTCGTCGACCTGGTCGTGGAGCCCGTGATCGCCGAGCCCGAGGCGCTCGCGCTGATCGCGAGCCTCGAGCGCGCCAGCGAGCACCCGCTCGCGCAGGCGATCGTGCGGGGCGCGGAGGAGCGCGGGCTGAAGCTCTCCGCGGTCGACAAGTTCGAGTCGGTCACCGGCCAGGGCGTGCGCGGGGAGATCGGCGGCCGCAAGGTCGAGATCGGGAGCCGCCGCTTCATGGAGGGACGCGGCAGCCTGCCCGCTTCGCTCGCCGAGAAGGCCGACGCTCTGCGCACGCAGGGCAAGACCGCGCTCTACGCGGCGATCGACGGCCGCCCGGTCGCCGTCATCGCCGTCGCCGACCCGATCAAGGAGACCACCCCGGAAGCGATCGACGCGCTCCGCGCCGAGGGCGTGCGCGTGGTCATGCTCTCGGGCGACTCGCGCAAGACGGCCGAGGCGGTCGGCCGTGAGCTCGGCATCGACCAGGTGATCGCCGAGGTCCTTCCCGAGCAGAAGGTCATGCACATCGAGGCGCTGCAGGGCGGCAAGGACGGCGCGCCGCGCCGCGCCGTCGCGATGGCGGGCGACGGCATCAACGATGCGCCCGCGCTCGCGCGCGCGGACGTGGGCATCGCGATGGGCACCGGTACCGACGTCGCCATCGAGACCGGCAGCGTGACGCTCGTGAAGGGCGACCTGCGCGGCATCGTCAAGGCGATCCGTCTCTCGCGGGCGACCATGCGCAACGTGCGGCAGAATCTCTTCTTTGCGTTCGTCTACAACGCGCTCGGGGTGCCGATCGCGGCCGGCGCGCTCTACCCCGTCTTCGGGCTGCTGCTGTCGCCCATCTTCGCCGGCGCGGCGATGGCGATGAGCTCGGTGTCGGTAGTGACGAACGCGCTCAGGCTGCGGCGCGTCCGGCTGTGAGCGGCTCAGCGATTCTGTTGCGAGCCCCGAGACATCGTGGCCCGGATCTCGGCCTCGGCCGCGAGCCAGTCCTCGACCTCGTGGCCGGGCTCGAAGCCGCGCCGCTCGGCGCGCAGGTAGGCCGCGCGTGAGATCATGGCGTTCAGCTCGTCCTCGGACAGCCGGGCGATGCCGTCGCCCTCGGCGCGTGGCGCCTCGGGCTTCGCGCCCGGCCTGGCTGCCTCTCGGACCTTGCGGGGCGGACGATCGGTCGCGGGCCCGCCCGGGTTGACATCGGATTTCTGCTTCGACGCCATGGTGTTCCCCTTGAAGCGGATACCGTGGTTAGAGCCGGGGCCGGGGGACTGGTTCCACCGGATCGCCGGGCGGTTTGACGTGCATCAAGGCACGAGGGCCGCGCGCGTCCGAAGGTCGTCGGCGTGAACGAGATCTCCCGAACCGGCCTCAGCGCCGCCGAGGCGCGGGCGCGCCTCGCCGCCGACGGGCCGAACGCCGTCCCGGCGCGAGACCGGCGCGACACGCTCGCCATCGTGCTGAGCGTGGTGCGCGAGCCGATGTTCGTGCTGCTCATCGCGGGCGCCGTGCTGTACCTGCTGCTCGGCGACGTGCGCGAGGCGCTCGTGCTCGGCGCCTCGATCGTGGTCGTCACCGTCATCACCGTGGCGCAGGAGCGCAAGGCCGAGCGCGCGGTCGAGGCGCTGCGCGATCTCTCCAGCCCGCGCGCGGTGGTCGTGCGCGACGGCCGCGAGGAGCGCATCGCCGGCCCCGAAGTCGTGCGCGGCGACCTCGCGGTGCTGGCCGAGGGCGACCGCGTGCCCGCCGACGGCCGGCTGCTCGCGGCGAACGACCTCATGATCGACGAATCGCTGCTCACGGGCGAATCGGTCCCGGTCGGGAAATCGGCGGGCGGCACGGACGACGAGCGCGATGCGCACGTCTACTCGGGCACCCTTGTCGTCAAGGGACACGGGCGTGCCGTCGTCACCGCCACCGGCGCGCGCGCGGAGCTCGGCCGCATCGGCGCCTCGCTCGCCGCGCTCGAGCCGGAGAAGACCGCGCTCGAGCGCGAGACCGGGCGCATCGTGCGCTTCATCGCCGGGGTCGCGGTCGCGCTGAGCGTCCTGCTGGCCGCGTTCTACGTGGCCAAGGGCGGCGACGCGCTCTCCGGCGTCCTGTCCGGCATCACGCTCGCGATGGCGATCCTGCCCGAGGAGTTCCCCGTGGTGCTCACCGTGTTCCTCGCGCTCGGCGCCTGGCGCATCGCGCGCCGCGGCGTGCTCACGCGCCGCATGCCGGCGATCGAGATGCTCGGCGCCGCCACCGTGCTGTGCGTGGACAAGACCGGGACGCTGACCGAGAACCGCATGACGGTCGTCGAGGTCTACGACCGCTCGCAATGGCACGCGCCCGGCCCGGGCGGTGCGACTGCGCAGGTG
>DATDMW010000372.1:0-14510 GCA_036518595.1 Burkholderiales bacterium | reverse complement strand
CCGAGCTCGCGACCGCATATCCGAGCGCGGGCGGGGAGTACCATTTCATCGGCCGCGCTTTCGGCCGCGTGCCGGCCTTTCTCTACGGCTGGTCGCGCATGACGGTGATCGTCGTGGGACCGATGGCGGGATTCGCGTTCGTCTTCGGCGACTATTGTGCGCGCCTGTTCAGTCTCGGCGGGTACTCCTCGGCCATCTATGCGGCAATCGTCATCGTTGTCCTGACCTGGGTGAATATCGTCGGCATCCGCGCCGGCAAGACGACGCAAAACGTGTCCACCGCACTGCTGGTAATCGGGCTGATCGTCGTCATCGCGGTGGGCTTGTTCTCGGGCGCGGCGCCCGAGGCAGCCGCACCCGCGCCGGCCGCTGCGTCGCTGTCCGGCATCGGCCTCGCGATGGTGTTCGTGCTGTACACCTACGGCGGTTGGAACGATGCTGCATACATCTCGGCGGAGGTGCGCGAGCGGGAGCGGAACATGTCGCGCTCGCTGTTCTACTCGCTCGGCGTCGTTACCGTTCTCTATGTGCTCATCAATCTCGCGTACGTCAAGGGCCTGGGGTTCGCGGGGGTGGCGAAATCGGACGCGGTGGCGGCCGACCTCCTGGTGCGATTCTGGGGCGCGCCCGGCGAGAAGCTGATCAGCGTGGTCGTGGCGCTGGCTACGCTCACGTCGATCAACGGCACGATGATCGTCGGCGCGCGCTCGAACTATGCTCTCGGCCGCGAGTGGCCGTTCCTGCGTCTGCTCGGGCACTGGAACGAGGCGACCGGGTCGCCGCGCAATGCCTACCTGGTCCAGGGAGCGATCGCGCTGCTCCTGGTCGGCATCGGCACTCGGGAACGCAAGGGGTTCGAGACGCTCGTCGAGTTCACCGCGCCGGTGTTCTGGACGTTTTTCCTGATGACGGGTCTAGCCTTGTTCGTGCTTCGCGCGAGAGACGCGGGCACCTCGCGACCGTACAAGGTGCCGCTCTACCCGGTCACTCCTGCGCTGTTCGTCGCAATGTGCGCCTATATGCTCTACTCGAGCCTCAGATATACGGGCGCCGGGGCACTGGTCGGCGTGGGTTTTGTCGCCGCCGGCGCCGTGGTCCTCGCCGTGCTCGGCCGCAGGACCGCGCCGTCCCAAGCATGAATTCCGCACGTCGCGGTCTCCTCGTCGCGGGCGCGGCCTGGCTCGCCGGCTGCTCGCTGCTGCGCCGCGGCGAGCCGACGGTGATCACGGGCGGCGAATCGCCCACGCTCATCCCCGAGGTGCCGTACTTCCCCACGCCCGAGCCGGTGGTCGACGCGATGCTGAAGCTCGCGCGCGTGGGTCCCGCCGATCTGGTCTACGACCTCGGCTGCGGCGACGGGCGCATCGTCATCACCGCCGCGGCGAAGTACGGCGCGCGCGGCTTCGGCGTCGACATCGACCCGGCGCCGCTCATCCGCGCGCGGCACGACGCCGAGCGCGCCGGCGTCGACGAGCGGGTCCACTTCGAGCGCGGCGACCTGTTCCTCACCGACCTCCGTCCGGCCACCGTCGTCACGCTGTATCTTTACGAGTCGCTGAACCGGCGGCTCATGCCCAAGCTGCGCTCGGAGCTGCGCCCGGGCGCGCGCATCGTCTCGCACAAGTTCGGCATGGGGACGCAGTGGCCGCCCGACAGCGTGCTGAGCGTCGGCGACAGCACGATCTACCTCTGGACGGTCCGGGGGCCCGCGGCCGCCTGAAGACGGCCGCTATTGCGACGCGGGTTTCTGCTCCAGCGTCCTGATGAGCGCACTCGCCTCGGCGATGCCGCGGGTATCGCGCTCGGCCTCGCTCACCGCGAGCGCCCGCTCGTAATACGCTCGCGCCGCGTCGCGCTCGCCGAGCAGAACGCTCGCCCGCCCCAGGCCGACGAGGTCCAGGTAGATCTTGCGCGGCGCCGCGAGGTCGCGATCGACGGCGAGCGCCTCGCCCATGCGCGCGGCGGCGGCCGTCCCGTCGCCGGAGCGCAGCGCCACCAGCCCCATCAGGCGCAGCGCGTTGGCGGTCTCGGCGCGGTCCCCCGAGGCGCGGCTCGCGTCCAGCGCCCGCTGCGCGCCCGCGCCCGCGGCGTCGAGGCGCCCGGACTCGAGCGCGAGCTGGCCCTGCACGTTGTGTATCGCGGCCGACAGCGGGCACGCGCCGCACTGCGACTCGGCGCGTCCGGCCCACTCCCCGGCGCTCGCGTAGCGGCGCTCGTCCAGGTCGATCAGCGCGCGGCGCAGCGACGCCTGCGCGAGGCGCTCGGGCGCGAACTTGAGGTTCGGCTGCTCGAGCACGGGCGCGAGGCTGGTCCTGGCATCGGCGAGCCTGCCGAGGCGCTGGTAGACGATCGAAAGATTGATCGCGTTGGCCGCGATGCCGTCGGGATCCTCGAGGGCCTGCGACGCGCGCAGCGCTTCCCGGTAGCCGCGCGCGGCGCCTTCCAGGTCGCCGCCGCGCAGCTGCGCCTCGGCGCGGCGGTTGGCTTCCAGGGCCGTCGAGACCGCGGGGGGCTTGGGCTTCGCCGGCTGCGATCCGCAGGCGGCGAGCAGCATGCACGCGAGCGCCGCCGTGCGAGCGCCGCGATGCATGTCAGCGCGCGGCCTTCACGGCCTTGACCTCGGGTCCTGCGCCGAACGACTCGAAGCTGTCGACCGGCAGCGTGCGCATCGCCGGCGACTCGATGTAGTCGCGGATCAGCCAGCTGCTCTTCGCCGCGCCCACCACCTCCCGGCCGTCGCGCAGCGTATCGTGCAGCGCGTCGCCGTTGCTGCGGGCCACGGTTCGGATCTCGTGGGCCGCTCCGGCGAGCGAGTCGAGCGCGGTCCCGAGCGTGGCGGTGACCGCGGGCAGGTCCTTCTCGAGCGGGTCCGTGACGCGAGCGGCGGAGGCCATCGTCGTCTGGGTCGCGCGCACGGCGCGATCGGCATCGCGCAGCACGTCGCGCATCTCGCGGTTGGTCTCGGGCAGCTGCTGGAACACCACGCTGGCTCCCTGCAGCGACTTGCGCAGGTCGCTTCCCGGCGCGTTCATCTCCGCGAACATGCGGCGCATCTCGTTCACCATCGGCGTGAGCTGCACCTTGATGTCCTCGACCAGCTCGGCGACGCCGCGGTTCGGCACGAAGGCGATGACGTCGCCTTCATGAACCGGCTCGCTCGACGCCGTCGGGTCGCCGCCGGGCACGATCTGGATGGTGCCCGCGCCGATGTAGCCCTCGCGCGTGAGCCGCGCGGTCGAGCTCTTCGGCACGCGCGACACGTACTCGGTCATGATCGAGAGCTCGACCTTGACGCCGCGGTCGGCGATCTGCAGCTCGCGCACGCTGCCGACCGGCAGGCCGAACAGCCGCACCGCCATGCCCTTGTTGATGCCGAAGACGTCGGCGGCGTAGAAGTAGATCGCCGTGTGGCGCACGAACGCGCCCTGCTTGTACGCGACCAGCGCCACCGCGCCGGCGACGCCGACCACGGCGGTCAGCATGAACAGGCTGATCTTCCTTCGGATCCCGGTGAAGCGCCGGGGCGGAACGTGCGGATCGTGCATCGGGACCTCCTCTGGCTAGTCGTCGGGCGCGTCGTCGAGCTGCACGAACACGCCGTCCGGACGCTCGGCATGATAGGCGGCGGGGAACGCCGCGGTGCGCCTGCGATCTTCCGGCTCGAGGCCGCCTGCGAGGTTTTCTGCGACCACCAGCTCCGGCGCCTCGAGCAGTATCCTGACATAGCCCGCGAGTTTTTTCTCGTACAGGGTCATCTCCTCGGGCAGCTTCGCGAGCAGCGCGCGCGGATGACCTCCCAGGCGCTCGATCAGGGCGTGCACCTTGGGAAACGCGGCGTTCACGCGCTTCGCGTCGCGGTAGCCGAGCGGCAGGACGATGTTCTCCCAGCCGTTCAGGTTACTGATCATGCCGCCGTTCGCGGGCAGGAAGGCGATGCGCGCGCGCAGCGCCTGGCGCTCGCGGGCGGCGAGGCCGCCCGCGTCGGCGCCAAGCACGGCCAGCCGCGCCCCCGGCTGCGGCTCGAGATCGAGCAGCGCGTCGACGAGCCGCTGCTTGAACGCCTGGCTGACCGGGGCGGCGCGGTGGCCCGTGCCGGACGGTATCCACAGGCGTCCGGACGGGCCCTCCGGCGGCGCCTCGTAGCCGAGCGCCATCTGGCGCGCTTCCTCGACGCGAGTCGGCAGCTCGCTCATGGCCTGGGGCTCATAGCTTCGCGGTGAACAGGCCGAAGAGGGCCACGCCGTACGCGAGGTAGGCGAAAACCACGTTGATGATCATCACCGCGATCGTCGACTGCGACACCGCGTTGATCGCCGCCTTCGGGACCGCGTTGATCGAGCGGCCGGGCGGGTTCAGCCCGTAGTAACACGCGATCACGCCGATCGCACCGCCGAACAGCAGGCTCTTCACGATCGAGTACGCGAGGTCGAGCGGGCTCGCGAGCAGGAAGAAGTTGCTCGCAAGCTCGCTGAAGGAGGCGTCGATCACCAGCGCCGAGAGAACCATCCCGCCGCCGACCGCGATGAACTGCACGTACAGCGTCAGCGCGGCGAGCGACAGCGCGATGCCGAGCACGCGCGGGACGACGAGGTGGTCCTGCGGATCGATGCGCAGGTGCCGCAGGCTGTCGACCTCGCCCGAGATCTTCATCAGGGCGAGCTCGGTGGCGACCGCGGTCCCGCTGCGCTGGATCACGAGCACCGCGGCGATGAGCGGCCCGACCTCGCGCAGCACCACCCAGAGCAGCATCTTCACGGCGAGCGCCGCGTCGGCCTCGAGCACCTCGATCACGTAGGCGATGATGAGCGTGCCGATGAAGGCGCCGCGCACGACGATGGTCGCGGTGGCGCTCGCGCCGGTGAAGTAGATCTGGCGCACCAGCTCCTCCATCACCGGCGGGAAGCGCAACACCCAGAACCGCCGCAGCACGTGCGCGGCGAGCCGCGTGGATCCCTCGAGCTCGCGGTAGACGGCGAACATGGCTCCTCCTCCCGGCGCTAGCTTACACCGGGGCCGCGCGCCGCCGCGGGATTTCGGTCACACCACGAGCACGATCTTGCCGATGTGCCGGCCCGATTCCATCAGCTCGTGCGCCCGCGCCGCCTGGTCGAGCGGGAAGGTCTCGTGGATCACCGGCTTGATGCGGCCCGCCTCGACCAGCGGCCAGACCTTCTCGCGCAGCTTCGCCGCGATCGCTCCCTTGAACTCGACCGGGCGCGGGCGCAGCGTCGAGCCGGTGACGACCAGCCGCCGGCGCAGGATCTCGTTCAGGTTCAGGTTCGCGCGGTTGCCGCCGAGAAAGGCGATCAGCACGATGCGGCCGTCGTCCGCGAGGCATTTCAGCTCGCGGTCGACGTAGTCACCCCCGACCATGTCGAGGACGACGTCGACGCCGCGGCCCCCGGTCGCCTCCTTCACGACCGCGGCGAAGTCCTCGGTCTTGTAGTCGATCGCGCGGTCGGCGCCGAGCTTTTCGCAGGCGTCGCACTTCTCCCTGCTGCCCGCGGTCGCGAACACCGTGTGGCCGAACGCCTTCACCATCTGGATCGCGGTGACGCCGATGCCGCTCGATCCGCCCTGCACCAGGAACGACTCGCCCGGCGCGAGGCGCGCGCGGTCGAAGACATTGCTCCACACGGTGAAGAAGGTCTCGGGCAGCGACGCGGCCTCGATCGCCGACAGGCCCTTCGGGACCGGCAGGCACTGCAGCGCGGGCGCCGTGCAGTACTCCGCGTAGCCGCCGCCCTGGACGAGCGCGCACACGGCGTCGCCGACGCGCCACCCGCTCACGCCCGCGCCGGTCGCGGCGACGCGCCCCGCGATCTCCAGGCCCGGGATGTCGGAGGCGCCCGGCGGCACCGGGTAGTGGCCGGTGCGCTGGAGCACGTCGGGCCGGTTGACGCCTGCCGCCTCGACCTTGACCAGCACCTCGCCGGTCTTCGGCTGCGGCAGCGCTCGCGCGGCGGGCTTCAGGACCTCGGGTTTTCCGGGCTGCGTGATCTCGACCACGCGCATCGTCGCGGGAAGGCTCATCGAGGGTGTCCGAGAATCGTCGGGGGAGGGTCGCTGCGAAAATTCATTCTACAATGGGCTTCGCCGCCATGCCGTTCCCGCCGCCCGCCGAAGCCGGCACCTCGCTCACCGACATCGATACGCCCGCGCTCGTGCTCGACCTCGACGCGTTCGAGCGCAACGTCGCGCGCATGGCCGACGCCATGAAGGCGCGCGGCGTGCGCCTGCGTCCGCACGCGAAGAGCCACAAGTGCCCCGAGATCGCGAAGCGCCAGATCGCCGCGGGCGCGGTGGGCGTGTGCTGCCAGAAGGTGAGCGAGGCCGAAGCGATGATCGCGGGCGGCGTGCGCGACGTGCTGGTGACGAACGAGATCGTCGGCGCGGTGAAGATCGAGCGCCTCGCGGGCCTCGCGCACGTCGCGCGCGTCGCGGTGCTCGCCGACGACGCGCGCAACGTCGCGCAGCTCGACGCGGTGGCCGCGCGCCGCGGCGTCCGCCTCGACGTGCTGATCGAGCTCGACGTCGGCGCCGGGCGCTGCGGCGTGGCGCCGGGCGAGAGCGTGCTCGCGCTCGGGCGCGTCATCGCCGGGGCGAGGCACCTGCGCTTCGCCGGCCTGCACGCGTATCACGGCTCGGCGCAGCACCTGCGCGGCCCCGAGGAGCGGCGCGCCGCGATCGTCGCGGCGGCGTCGCACGCGCTCGCGGCGCGGCGCGCGCTCGACGGCATCGGGCTGCGCTGCGAGACCGTGACCGGCGCGGGCACGGGCACTTTCCTGCTCGAGGCCGCGAGCGGCGCGTACAACGAGGTGCAGCCGGGCTCGTACGTCTTCATGGACGCCGACTACAGCCGCAACCGCTGGGACGACGACTGGCCGCGCTTCGATCAGAGCCTGTTCCTCCTGGCTTCGGTCATGAGCGCGCCCGCGTCCGATCGCGTCGTCGTCGACGCGGGCCTGAAGGCCGCGAGCGTCGACTCGGGGCTGCCTGAGGTCCACGCCTGGCCGGGGCTCGAGTACGTCAGGGCCTCCGACGAGCACGGGGTGATCAGGGTTTCCCCGGATGCGCGCGTGCCCGCGCTGGGCGAGCGGCTGCTGCTCGTGCCGGGGCATTGCGATCCGACGGTAAACCTGCACGACTGGCTGGTTTGCGTGCGCCGGGGGAAGGTGGAATCGGTATGGCCGATCGCCGCACGGGGGGCAGTGTGGTAAGCCTCACCGCCCGGAGGGCGCTTTGGGAATATACTCTGCGCGCCCCTGTTTACGGACGCTAGAGGAGGAACCACCATGCAGATGCAATTCCGCAGCTTCGTACTTGCTTCCATTGCGGCAACCGCGCTCGCGCTCTCGGGCTGCCAGACCATCAAGGGCTGGATGGGCGGCGGCAAGGTCGACCTGACCGGCGCGCAGGAAGTGCCCCCGGTGACGACCGCCGCCAAGGGCACCGCGAACATCAAGGTCGCGGCCGACAAGAGCGTGAGCGGCTCGGTGACGACCAGCGGGATCAACGGTGTCGCCGCGCACATCCACCAGGGCGCGAGCGGCCGCAACGGCCCGGTGATCGTTCCGCTCACGAAGAAGGGCGACGAATGGCTGGTGCCCGCGGGCGCGAAGCTGACCGATGCCCAGTACGACGCCTACAAGGCGGGCGAGCTGTACGTCAACGTGCACAGCCCGGCCCACAAGGGCGGCGAGATCCGCGCGCAGCTCAAGCCCTGAGCCTTCCCGCGCGACGAAGAGCCGCCGCGAACCGCGGCGGCTTTTTTTTGTCCGGAATTCGCGTTCGGACTACGCCGCCTGCCCGGCGCGAGCCGGCTTGGGCTCGCCCGGGAAGATCAGCGCCGCGACGAGCACCGCGAGCGCCAGCGCGGCCAGCATGAAATACAGCGTGCGGAAGTCGCCGCTCGTGCGGTACAGCCACGCGATCAGCGGGACCGCGAGCGCGCTGCCGCCGAAGGACACGACGTAGCGCACCGCGTACGCCCGGGCGCGCCATTCCTCGGCCGTATAGCGCGCGATCATCGCGTCGTTGATCGGGATCTGTCCGAACACGAAGAACATCATCGCGACCGCGACGGCGACCATGGCGAGGTCGTGCGCGGTGCCCGCGAGCGCGAGCAGCGGCACCTGCAGCGCCACCACCGGGATGAACGCCGACTTGAGCGGACGCCGGTCGAGCCACCAGCCGACGCACAGCTGGGCGAGCGCGGCGACGAGATAGACGCCGCACACGAGGGAGCCGATGCCGAACGTCGTGTGCGTGAGCGCGCCAAGGCGCTCCTCGAAGACCTTCGGCATGGCGACGGTGGTCGCGTGGAAGATGACTCCGCCGCACGCCGTGGCGACAGTGAGAACGGCGAACACGCGCACCAGGTCCTCGCGCGAGAGGCGGACCGGCGCCGTCTTCTGTCCGGGCGTCCCGCGGCCCGGGTCGCGCACGAGGAACGCGAACGCGGCGCCCGCGGCGATGGCCGCCGCGCCGGGAACGAAGAAGGCCGCGCGCCAGCCGAGCGTGTCGGCGAGCGCGCCCGCGATGAGCGCCGAGAAGGCGACGCCCGCGTTGCCCCAGACTCCGTTGACGCCGAGCACGCGCCCGACGCGCGGCTGGCTCGCGACCAGCATGGCGATCCCGACCGGGTGGTAGATCGCGCCGAACACGCCGACCAGAGTCAGGCCGACCGCGATCTGCGCCGGCGTGCGCGCCAACCCCGTGACGAGGCTCGCCGCGCCGATGCCGAAGAAGAACACGAGCATCATGCCGTAGCGACTCCAGCGGTCCGCGAGCCAGCCGGCGGGAATCGAGCACGCACCGAAGGCGACGAACCCGCCGAGCGAGAGCGGCAGCAGCTCCGCGTAGCCGAGGCCGAGCTCCGAACCCATGGCGAGCACCACGGTCGGGAAGATCAGCATCAGCAGGTGGTCGAACGCGTGCCCGGCGTTGAGGAAGAAGGTGAGCGTCCGGGACGGCGGCATGGCGGCCCGAATGATACCGCGGACCCGAACGACGCCGCCGCCCCGGCCGGGGCGGCGAACGCAGGTGCTTCGGGACGGCTTAGCGCTGCGCTGCCAGGCGCGCGAAGGACAGCACGCGCCGGAAGTCGATCTCGAAATCGTTGGCGCGGTCGAGGCTCGGCGCTGCCACGCCTTCCTGCTCGAGCACGTGCGAGAAGGTCAGGACGCCGCCGGCGACGATTACGAGCGCGGACATCATCTGCATCAGAAAGACGATCGTTTCGACCATGTTCGTATCCTCCTACCCCGGGATGAGCAAGAGACGGGCCAGAGCCGCCGCGTTTTCCAAGTCCTTGTCCCGGCGCGGATAACAGCTTGGGCGGGCGTTCCCGGGCCCTGCCGCGAGCGTCGCCGGGACGACACCCGGGCAGCGGTGCTAGCATGGCGCGAGCAGTGAGCGCCCCCCGCGAACAGCCATCCCCGGCCCGCGACCCGTTCACCGGCACCATGCCGGTGCAGGAGCGTCATCGCTTCGATCCGGCCGCGCTCGAGCGCTGGCTGCGCCTGCACGTCGAAGGGTTCTCCGGGCCGCTGTCGGCCGAGCAGTACCGCGGCGGCCAGTCCAACCCCACGTTCCGCCTGACCGCGGGCGGACGCGCCTACGTCGTGCGCGCCAAGCCCGGTCCCGCCGCGAAGCTGCTGCCATCGGCGCACGCGGTCGAGCGCGAGTACCGCGTCATGAGCGCGCTCGCGCGCGCCGGGATCCCGGTGCCGCGCACGCTCGCGCTGTGCGAGGACGAGAGCGTGATCGGGCGCGCCTTCTTCGTCATGGAGTGCGTCGAGGGACGCGTGCTGTGGGAGCAGTCTCTGCCCGGGATGACGCGCGCCGAGCGTGGCGCGACCTACGACGAGATGAATCGCGTGATCGCGGCGCTGCACCGCGTCGACGTCGCCGCGGTCGGCCTCGCCGACTACGGCAAGCCGGGCAACTATTTCGCGCGGCAGATCGGGCGCTGGACGAAGCAGTACCAGGCCTCCGAGACGGAGAAGATCGAGGCGATGGACCGCCTCATCGACTGGCTGCCCGCGCACGTCCCGCCCGGCGAGGAGACCGCGGTCGTGCACGGCGACTACCGCATGGACAACCTGATCTTCCACCCGACCGAGCCGCGCATCCTGGCCGTGCTCGACTGGGAGCTCTCGACGCTCGGCCACCCGCTCGCCGACTTCGCCTATCACTGCATGAGCTGGCACATACCGCCGGGGCGCTTCCGCGGCATCGGCGGGCTCGACCTGGACGCGCTCGGCATCCCGCGCGAGGAAGCCTACGTTGCGGCATACTGCGCGCGGACGGGGCGCGCGGCCGTCGAGCATTGGGACTTCTACCTCGCGTACAACCTGTTCAGGATCGCCGCCATCCTGCAGGGGATCATGAAGCGGGCGCTCGACGGCACGGCGGCGAGCGAGCAGGCGCTCGATGCCGGCCGGCGGGCGCGCCCGCTCGCCGAGCTCGGCTGGGAATACGCGCAGAAAGCCTGAAACGGGAGACAGATGGATTTCGCGTACTCCGGGAAGGTGCGCGCGCTGGAGGACAAGCTCCGGCGTTTCATGGACGCGCACGTGTATCCGAGCGAGCGCCGCTTCCACGAGGAAGTCGCGGCGAACCGCGCGAAGGGCGACGCCTGGGTGCCGACGCGGCTGATCGAGGAGCTCAAGCCGAAGGCGCGCGCCGAGGGCCTGTGGAATCTTTTCCTGCCGCGCTCGCCGCGCGCGCCGCAGGGGCTCTCGAACCTCGAGTACGCGCCGCTGTGCGAGATCATGGGCCGCGTGCACTGGGCGCCCGAGGTGTTCAACTGCTCGGCACCGGACACGGGCAACATGGAGACGCTCGAGCGCTACGGCAGCGAGGCGCAGAAGCGCGAGTGGCTCGACCCGCTGCTCGAGGGCAGGATCCGCTCCGCCTTCCTCATGACCGAGCCCGACGTCGCCTCGAGCGACGCGACCAACATCCGCTGCCGCATCGAGCGGCAGGGCGACCACTACGTAATCAACGGCCGCAAATGGTGGTCCTCGGGCGCCGGCGATCCGCGCTGCAAATTGTTCATCGTCATGGGCAAGACCGATCCGGGCGCCGTGCGCCACGCGCAGCAGTCGATGATCCTGGTGCCGCGCGACGCGCCCGGCGTGAAGATCCTGAGGCCGCTCACCATCTTCGGCTACGACGACGCGCCGCACGGACACATGGAGGTGGAGCTGCGCGACGTGCGCGTCCCCGCGGCCAGCCTGCTCCTCGGCGAGGGCCGCGGCTTCGAGATCGCGCAGGGCCGCCTCGGCCCCGGGCGCATACACCACTGCATGCGCATCATCGGCACGGCCGAGCGCGCGCTCGAGCTGATGTGCCGGCGCACGCTCGGACGCGTGGCGTTCGGAAAGCCGATCGCGGAGCAGGGCGTGACCCGCGAGCGCATCGCCGAGGCCCGCATCATGATCGATTCGGCGCGGCTCCTGGTCCTGAAAGCCGCCGACATGATGGACACGGTCGGCAACAAGGCCGCGCGCGCCGAGATCGCGATGATCAAGGTGCTCGCGCCCAACGTCGCCGAGCGCGTCATCGACTGGGCGATCCAGGCGCACGGCGGGGCGGGAATGGCGGACGACTTTCCGCTGGCGCGCATGTACGCCTGGAACCGCACGCTGCGCCTCGCCGACGGCCCCGACGAGGTACACCGCAACGCGATCGCCAAGCTGGAGCTTTCGAAGCACATCGCAGTACCCGGGGAGAAGAAGCAGTCCGCGTCCTAACCAAACAGGGGGAAACATGAAAGCGGAGCTGATGTACTTGGTGTGGGTGACCGTAGTGACCGCGTTGATGTGGGTTCCGTACATCCTCGATCGCATCGCGGTCTGGGGGCTGATGGACGCGGTCGGCTATCCGGCGAGCCCGAAGCCGCAGTCGCCGTGGGCCGTGCGCATGATGAAGGCGCACGCCAACGCTGTCGAGAACCTCGTCGTGTTCGCGGCCCTCGTGCTCGCGGCGCAGCAGCTGGGCGTGTCGAACGGCGCGACGGCGACCGCCGCCGCCCTCTACTTCTGGGCGCGCCTGGTGCACGTGCTCGCCTACACGTTCGCCGTGCCCTGGGTGCGCACGCTCGCGTTCGCGGCCGGGTGGATCGCCCAGATGATCTTCGCCTGGCAGATCCTGGCGCGATAGAATCCGGAGCGCAGCATCCGATGCAGGGGCGCCCCGGGCGCCCCGTTTCTTTTACCGGGAGATGAGGAAACCGTGGCCAGCAACTCAAGACCGTTCGTGATCGCGCTCGAGGAGCACTACTACGACGCCGAGGTGGCGAAGCACTTCGAAGGCGCCGAAGGCCGCAACCCGGACCTGCGCCGGCGGCTCGGGGACCTCGGCGAGCTGCGCCTGAGAGAGATGGACGAGGCCGGCATCGACGTGCAGGTCCTCTCGCACGGCGCGCCGTCGACGCAGCGCCTCGACGCGGAGACCGCGATCCCGCTCGCCCGGCGCGCGAACGACCGGCTGCGCGAGGCCGTGCGCGAGCACCCGAACCGGTTCCGCGCGTTCGCCGCGCTGCCCACGGCCGATCCCAAGGCGGCGGCCGACGAGCTCGAGCGCTGCGTGGGCAAGCTCGGCTTCGTCGGCGCCATGATCCACGGGCCGTCGAACGGCGTGTTCATCGACGACAAGCGCTTCTGGCCGATCTTCGAGCGCGCGCAGGAGCTCGACGTCCCGATCTACATCCATCCCGCGACGCCGATGCAGGCGGTGATCGACGCCTATTACAAGGATTACATCAAGGACTTCCCGCAGATCGTCAGCGCCGCCTGGGGCTACACCGTCGAGACCGCCACGATGGGTGTGCGCCTCGTGCTCTCGGGAGTGTGCGACAAGTATCCCGGGACCAAGATCATCCTGGGCCATCTCGGGGAGTCGCTGCCGTTCTCGGCATGGCGCATCGACATGTGCCTGTCGCGCGGCGGCAAGCCGAGCAGCTTCCGCGACACCTTCGACTCGCACTTCTGGATCACGACCAGCGGCAACTTCTCCACGCCGGCGCTGATGTGCTCGATCATGGAGATGGGCGTCGACCGCGTGCTGTTCTCGGTCGACTATCCGTTCGTGCTCAACCCGCCGGGAACGAAGTGGCTCGCCGACCTGCCCCTGAGCCTCGAGGACCGGGTCAAGATCTGCTCGGGGAACGCGAAGCGGCTGTTGAAGATCTAGGCTGGCGATGGGCGCCGGCGCCGGATCCCTCAAGCTCGACCTCGGTTGCGGCGCGAGCAAGCAGCCGGGGTTCGTCGGAGTCGACGTTCGGGAGTTTCCAGGGGTCGACGTCGTCGCCGACCTTCGCGGACCGTGGCCCTGGGACGACGGCAGCGTCGACGAAGCGTTCTCTTCGCATTTCGTCGAGCACCTCACGGCGCCCGAGCGCATCCATTTCGTGAACGAGCTCTACCGGGTGCTGCGAACCGGTGCCAAGGCGACGATCGTGGCACCCAACTGGGCCAGTGCGCGAGCTTATGGCGACCTCACGCACCAGTGGCCGCCCGTGTCCCCCTTCTGGTTCCCCTATCTGAACAGGGCCTGGCGCAGCCAGCACGCCCCGCACAACGATTTCTACACCTGCGACTTCGATGTGCAGTACCGCTTTTCCGTCCACGAGCAGTTCCGCGACGCCGAGCAGACCCAGCGGGATTTCGCCTGCCTGTTTTACGTCGACGGCGCGCAGGACATCTTCGCGCAGCTCGTCAAGCTCTGATCACCCGCGGCCGCTGGGGCCGACGGGGCGCGGCTTGCGGTTGTGGTCGGTTGCAACGTAGGTGAGAACCGCCTCGGTCACCTTGACCGTCTCGACGTCCGCGGGGTTGCGCTGTGCGTAGACCTCCACGTTCACGGTGATCGACGTCCTGCCGACGCGCGTGATGTCGGCGTAGAAGGACACCACGTCGCCGATGAACACCGGCTGCTTGAACACGAACTGGTTCACCGCCACCGTCGCGACGCGCCCACGCGCGTGACGCGCGGCCAGCACGCCGCCGGCGATGTCGACCTGCGCCATGATCCAGCCCCCGAAGATGTCGCCGTGCTGGTTCGCGTCGTGCGGCATGGGGACGACGCGCAGCAGGGGATCCTTGCCCTTGGGAAGCGTGACCCTGTTCTGATCGCTCATGGCCGCAGGCTAGCGGAATTCCGCAGGAGCGGCAAACGGCGCGGGGTCCTCGATGTCGAACGAGCGCGGCGGCCTGCCCGCCTCTTGCAGCGCCTGCATTTCCAGGTACGCCCGCTCGAGGTTGCGCACGAGACGTGCGATGTCGAACAGCGGATGGGTCTCCCGGTTCGACGCGAGCTTCTGCTTCTGTGCGCGCAGCCGGTCCGGGTGTGTGGCGATATCGATCGCCAGCGACTCGTACTCCGCGACGCTCCGCGCCGCCAGCTCGTCGAGCCCGATGGCGTGGAGCAGGCTCGCACCCAGCCGCGAAACCGGGTGCTCGCCGGGGCAGGTGATCAGCGGCACGCCGGCCCAGAGCGCG
>DATDMW010000371.1:0-2173 GCA_036518595.1 Burkholderiales bacterium | reverse complement strand
TCGCGCTGCAGGTGCTCGCCGCCGCGCACGCGTACGCCGGCCGCCGATTGCGCAGCGCGCTCCTCGTCGGCGGGATGCCGTACCCCAAGCAGCTCGAGCAGTTGCGCCAGCCGCTCGACCTCGCGGTCGCGACGCCGGGCCGTCTCAAGGACCACCTCCAGCGCCGCAGCCTCGACCTCGGGCGCGTCGAAATGCTGGTGCTCGACGAGGCCGACCGCATGCTCGACATGGGTTTCGCCGAGGACATCGACGCGATTGTCGCCGCCACGCCGGCCTCGCGCCAGACGCTGCTGTTCTCGGCGACGCTCGACGGCGTCGTCGGCAAGCTCGCCGCGCGCGTCACGCGCTCGCCGCGGCGGATCGCCGTGGACGCGCCCGCCGGGCCCGCGCTGCGCGTCGACGAGAGCGCGATCTTCGCCGACGGCTTCGACCACAAGAGCCGGCTGCTCGACGCGCTGCTGCGCGACGCCGCGCTGACCCAGGCGCTCGTCTTCACGTCGACCAAGCGCTCGGCCGAGGAGCTGTCGCAGTCGCTCGCGCTGCGCGGCTTCGCCGCCGGCGCGCTGCACGGCGACATGCGCCAGAACGAGCGCAACCGCGCGATGCAGCGCATGCACGACGGCCGCACGCGCGTGCTGGTCGCGACCGACGTCGCCGCGCGCGGCATCGACGTGCCGGGGATCAGCCATGTCATCAACTTCGACGCGCCGCGCGGCGCCGAGGACTACGTCCACCGCATCGGCCGCACCGGGCGCGCCGGGCGCGCCGGGACCGCCGTGACGCTCGTCGGCCGCGAGGACCGCGCCCTGGTGCGCGCGATCGAGCGCCGCCGCGGCAGCCCGATGCGCATCGCCGTCATCCCGGGGCTGGAGCAGGCGAAGCGCCGGCCCGAGCCGTCCCGGCCCGCGGACCGGAGACTTTATTCGAGGGTCCTGCCATGAAGACGATCACCACCAAGACCGGCCTGACGATCGTGCTGCCCGCGGTGTCGTGAGCGCGGCGAAGTCCGCCGGCGCGACGATGGCGAACGGAAGCCCCCGCTCGCCCTGAGCCTGTAGCCGTTCGCGCTGAGCCTGTCGAAGCGCGAGTTCCAGCAGCGCCCGGTCCTTCGTGATCAGGAAATCCGCCCCCGAGGCGAGCGCCGCCTCGAGAAACTGCTGATCGTCGCGATCGCGGCAGACCGGGAGCCGCGCGCGCTGCGCTTCGTGCAGCCCCGCCTCGATCCGCCGCGCGATCTTTCTGCACTCGGCGAGGCACGCCGCCTGCGCCTCCGCGTCGCGCGTGTGCCGCCCGCGCTCGTACGCGAGCACGCGCGCGAGCTCGGCCTCGCCTTCGGCGGCGATCACGATCTCGAGGCGGCCGGCTTCGTGCGCTTCGCGGATCGGCGCGACGCAGGGATCGTCGAAGACCAGCCAGTCGAGCCAGACGTTGGTGTCGAGGACGGCGCGGAGAACCAAAAAGCAGATCCTTCGCTGCCGCTCAGGATGACAGCTTCTTGAGCTCGCCGCTCTGCACCAGCTTCTCGAGATCCGTGAACCCGCCGATGAACGTCCCGTTCACGAACACCATCGGGAACGTCGGCCAGCCGGTCCACATCTTGAGCGGGAGGCGCTGCCGGTAGTCCTTCGGGCTGAAGTAGCCGCCGTACTCGAGGTACTGGTACGGGATGCCCGCCGCGTCGAGCAGCGCCCGCGCCTTGCGCGGGAAGGGGTTGCGGCGCATGCCGACGACGACGATGTCGTTCGCCGCGACCGCCGCCTCCACCTCGCGCACGATGTCGGCGCCGTGCCGCGCGATCTTCTCGCGCACCGCCGGGTGGATGCGGTCCTCCCCGAGGATGCCTCGGAACACTACTCCAGGCCCTCGACGATGCGCATGTCGCGCTCGACCGCGCCCGGCTTCAGCTCCTTCAGCGCCGCCTGGTAGCCCGGCCCGTCGTGCGCGGCGATCGCCGCCTGCAGGCTCGGGAACTCGCTCACCACCACGCGCTCCTTCATGCCCTTCTCGTGCACCGCGGCCGGCGTGCCGCGGATCAGGTACTTGCCGCCCGCCGCGATGATCGCGGGCGCCGCGAGCTTCGCGTATGCCTGGAACGATTCCTGGTTGTTGATCTTGCGGTAAGTGACCACCCAATAGCCCTTGGCCATCGTCGCTTCCTTTCCGGGGAGAGTTC
>DATDMW010000370.1:0-5215 GCA_036518595.1 Burkholderiales bacterium | reverse complement strand
TTGGCTGCTGCTGCTGTTGCTGCGGAGTGCCGAAGGGCGAACCCACCCCGCGTTGCATCGGGCTCGGCGCGCCTTGCGCGAACGCCGCGTCCGCGGCAAAGCTCGCGATCACCGCGAGCGCCATTTTCAGTGCAGCATGGTTCATGTGGCCCTTCCGCAATGTCTCAGTAGAACTCGACCTCGAGGCGCGTCAGCTCCGGCACGAACGCGGTCTCGCAGGCGTCGTCGACGAACACGTCGACGGCGGTCTTGTCTCCGGCGAGGACCAGTCCGTAATTCGTTCCCGGACTCTGCGCCCAGCCGCGCACGATGTCGGTCACGTCGAGCGCGATGTCCGGGCCGTTGTACACGCCCGGATGCGCGCCGGCGACCGCGTTGATCATGACCGGCCGGTCGCGGTGGTCCCACCAGTATTCGCGGCCGATCTGGATGCTCGTCGCGCAAGACAGCACGTGGTCCTCGTGCCGGTCCGTGCCGACGTTGCTCGTGTCCACGCGCAGCCTCAGCCGCGCCGCGCGGACCGTCTTGTGCTCGAACGCGCTCGAGTCGAAGTGCAGCGCCGTCTCGTAGATCGAGTCGGCGTAGCCGTCGCCCGAGAAGTACTTCTGCGTCGCGTAGGAATAACCGGCACGCACCCCTCCCCGGTCGACGATGTTTTCATACGGCCCGCCGCCGCCGAGCCCTCTGGGCACCCAGCGGTAATGCTCGAGCGAGCGCACGTCCAGCGGAGCCAGCGTAACGGTCGAGACCACGTTGCCGCCGCCCGCGCACGTGGCTCCGCTCGGGGCCGACTCCTCGGTTCCGCGGAATGCCGTCACCGCGTAGCACTTGCCCGTGTAGCCGCCGGCGGGCACGGGATCGACGATGTACAGCGTGGCGTCCTTGCCGTTCGCCTGCCGGCCGACGTAGGTGTGCTGACCGCCGTCGACCCGGTAGACCTTGTAGCCGTCCGCCGACGCGCCCGACCAGCTCCACACCAGCGCGAGCCGGCCCTGGGGCAGCAGCGCCGCGCACGCGAGTCCGCCGCCGAAGCCGCCGTGGGTGTTGCACACTTTCTCGTCCACGGTGCTGGTGAGCGCGCTCGGCGCCGGCAGCGCGAGATCGACCTTGGGCGCGAACTTGCTCGCGCCCCGCGGGGTGGTGTTGTTCATCGCGGTGGTCATCGCCGGGGCGCCGTGCGCCATCGAGAGAACCGTGCGCTTCGGATCGCGCGCGGTGAGGCGATTGCAGAATCCCGCGGGAATGCTCATCTCGATCGGGGACGCCGCCGCGATGCCGAGCGGCACCGCCATGACGCTGAACCGGTGCTTCCCGGCAACCGCGTCCGGGCGCGACGGCGGCAGCAGCGGGATCGCGACGGTCGCGGACGCTCCCGCGGCGAGAGCGGGCAGCTTGACCGATCCCGCCCAGGCGAGCGGCGTGTCGTCGATCGCCGTGATGCGCATCGCCGGCGCCGACGGCGGCACCGACACGGTGCCGGCGTTGGTCGCGACCACGCGCAGAGTCGCCACCGGCTTGCCCGCCTGGCAGACGCCCGCGAGCATGAACGCCGGCTGCGCGGGCGCGAGGCGGATCACGGGGGCGGCGCTCAGCTTCGCCGCGGTTCGCGCCGAGACCGGCGGCGTGCACGGATTCGGCGGGGTCGCGCCCTGCACCTTGCTCGTCATGCACGGATTCGGCGGAATGGCCGGATTCGGCGGCGTCTGGGCCGGGGCGACCGTGCTGTTGCGCTGGCCCGCGCGCCAATCCGCCGGCGGCTGCGACTCCTGCGGCCCCGTGCCGAACGGCGAAGCGGCACGGGTCTGCGCGAGCGCGGCTCCGGCGGACGCCGCTGCGAGCAATGCGGCGCACGCCGCCAATGTCTTCCTCATGGCCATCTCCCTGGGTTTTCGGTGATCGGTACGACCGGGACGTAGGGCAGGCAGCCGTCGAAGACCGCGCACCCCTGCGCCGCGTCGGGGCGCCGCTCGAGCAGCACGCTCGGCGCGCGCGGCGGCAGCATCGCCGCGCCGGGCGCGCGCGCGGCGGCCGGACGCCACCGCGGCGTCGCCGTCGCCGCGTAAGGGGGCGCGACGAGCAGCAGCGGATCGGTTCGCGGCGGATCCAGCCAGACGGGCCGCCAGTCGATCGGCGCGCGCGTGGCGTCTTCCGCGGCCGCCGGCCCAGCGCCTGCAAGCATCACGGCCGCGACGACGAAGACCGCGACGCGCACGCCTTTATTGCTGAAACCGCTTGCTCAGCTCGGCAACCGCCGACTCGATGCAGGCCCGCAGCGCCGCGTCCACGCTTTCCTTGCGCGTGCTCTCGTGCGTGACATCGGGCATGAGCGTCGAAGTCTCCTTGCCCTTCTGCGCGCGCACGTTCGTGACCAGGGTGTTGAAGCCCGAGGCCGACGTGGTCGCGCTCTTCATCTCCTTGCGCACGTTGATCGCGTCGACGATGTCGCCGGTGGCGACCTCGACGATACGCACGTCCACCCCGATCGTGTCGGTGTTCGTGCCGCCGCCGATCTGCGCGCCGCCGATGTTGAACCCGGTGCGGTTCGACTTCACCGAGCCGTTCGCCTCGGACACCGTGCCCTCGAACACGTAGCGCGCCTCGCGCAGCGGCACCTGGCCCGAGTTGCCGGTCGTCTGGCCCGCGGCGTTCATCTGCTTCTCGCGGATCACGCCCTGGTTGACGCGCGAGCGCTCCTGCACCGAGAACTGTCCCGACTTCACCAGCGCGGTGATGAACATGTCGGTGGCGGCGCGGCCGTTCACCTCGGGGACCTCGGAGCGGAACTCGTACAGGGTCACCGGCACGCGCTCGCCGGGGCGCCGCGGCAGCTTCTGCAGCGCCTGCGAGGTCGCCCCGGTGTTCTGCGTCGGCGCGGAGTCGCCGACCAGCAGGTCGGCGCAGCCGGTCGCGAGCACGGCCGCGAGCGCGACCATCGCCGCCGACAGCACGGGCGCGGGCGTCCTCATTTCTTCGCGCCGCAGTCCGCGGCGAGCCATTTGCCCGACAGCTCGAGCGTCGTCGTCTCTTCCTTGCCGCCGCTCGTCACCTTCGACTTGACGCTGCCGGTCCAGTGCTCGGGGTCCGGCGAGCGGATGTCGACGTCCGCCTGGTGCGATACCTTCGTGCCGCACTGGCGGCTCGCGACGAACGCGTTCTTCGAGCTCGTGGTGACGCTGAATTTGCAGCTCGGGTCCTTGTCCTTCGCGAACCAGTTGTCGTGCTTCAGATCCTCCGCGGTGATGCAGCGCTTGGTCGTCACGCCGCGCGAGGTGTCCGCGCCGATGGGGAGCTTGTCCGCGCCCCTCACCAGGCGCCCCAGGCCGCCGGCGACTGCAGCGCCCGCCTGGACCTTCTCGGTCGTCTCCCACAGGCCGGGCTTGAGGTTCATGGGCTCGGCCAGCGCCGCGCCGGCCAGCACCGCCATTGCGGCGGCGATCAACAACTCGGACGGTTTCATCCCCTCTCCTTGATTTTGCTTGGTTTTCGTGCCCGAAACCCTAGACGCGCGCCACTTACGGATGACTTACCGATCGCAATGACAGCGCGTTGTCAGACTCCGGAGGAATAATCCCTGCGGGGAGCAGTGTTATCGCTGGGTCCGCGGGGGAGGCGGACCGTTTTTCGCAGCGGCTTCAACAACCATAAGAACAGCTCCGATGCATGACGTCCTCGACCGCGGCTAGGCGCTCTCGCCGGCAGGCCGCGAAGCTCGCCAAGCTCACGCCCCCGAACCCCGAAGGGCTGGTGCCGCGTCACCGGCTGTTCAGGGCGCTCGACCGCGTGAGCGGCGGCGGCGCGGCGTGGATCTCCGGGCCGGGCGGCGCCGGCAAGACGTCGCTCGTCGCGAGCTGGCTCGCCGCGCGCGGGCAGCGCGTCGTCTGGTACCAGGTCGACCCGGGCGACCGCGATCCCGCCACGCTGTTCCACTATCTCGGCATCGCCGCGCAGGAGCTGGGCCGCGCCCCGCAGCGCCCGCTGCCGCACTTCACGCCGGAATATCACGGCGGCCTGCGCGAATTCACCCGGCGCCACTTCCAGGCGCTGTTCTCGCGGCTCGCCGTCCCGTGCGCGGTCGTCTTCGACAACTGCCACGCCGCGGGCGGCGATGCTCCGCTCGAGCAGATCCTCGCGTGGGCGATGAGCGAGGTGCCGGCGCGGGTCGCGCTCGTCTGCATCAGCCGCAGCGCTCCGGGCGAGGCGCTCGCGGGCCGCCTCGCGGACGCGGCGCTCGTGCGCATCGGCGCGGACGACCTGCGCCTCGACGAGCGCGAGGCCCGCGCCATCGCGCGCTCGCGCGGCTACCGTTCGAGCGCGGGCTCCGCCGTCCTCGGCATCGTCCGCGGATGGGCCGCGGGCCTGGTGCTCACGCTTCGCGCGAAAGCGCAGGGCATCGCCCCGGCGCTCGGGGCGGGCGACGCGCGCCATCCGCTGTTCGAGTACTTCGCGGGCGAGATCTTCGCGGCCGCCGGCGCCGAGACCCGCGGCTTCCTCATGCACGCGGCGCTGCTGCCCGTCATGTCGCCGCACCTGGTCGAGCGCCTCACCGGCCGCGCCGGCGCCGGGCAGGTGCTCGAGGACCTGCACCGCGGCCACTTCTTCACCGAGCGGCGCATCTCGGCGGGCGGCGATTCGAGCTACGAGTTCCACCCGCTGTTCCGCGACTTCCTGCTCTCGCGCGCCCGCGAGACGTTCGGCGCCGAGGGCTTCTCGCAGCGCTGCCGGCAGGCCGCGGCGCTGCTCGCGCCGGCCGGCCAGGTCGAGGCCGCGGTGGCCCTCCTCGCCGAGGGCCGCGACTGGCCGGCGCTCGCGCGCCTGATCGGCGAGCAGGCGCGCACCCTCATGCAGCAGGGCCGCTGGCGGACCCTCATCGGCTGGATCGCGAGCGTCCCTGCGGACGTGGTGGCGGAGTCGGCGTGGCTGACGTACTGGCGCGGCGCGTGCCTCTGCTTCACCGACGCCGCGGCCGCGCGCGACGCGCTCGAGGCCGCGTACGGCATGTTCGAGGCGTCGGGCGAAGGCTTCGGCGCCGCGCTCGCGTGCACCGGGGTCATCCAGACTTACGCCTGGGGTGCGATGACCCCGGCCCTCGGGTGGATCACCCGCCTCGAGGAGGCGCTCGCGCGCATCCTGTCGCCGCCGATCGAGCTCGAGCTCGCGGTGATCGACTGCATGCTCGGCGTGCTGTTCGCGCAGCCGCTCCATCCGATGATACGGA